>NZ_QBLR01000002.1:0-63845 GCF_003070835.1 Halanaerobium sp.
AGATGATATGCCTGATCTGGTATTTACCAATAAAGAGGCTAAATACAAGAATGTAATCGCAGAAATAAAAAGTTTATATCAAAAAGGTCAGCCGGTACTGGTTGGTACAGCTGATATAGAAAATTCGGAAATGCTAAGTCGAGAATTGAAGCGCGAAAAGGTACCGCACGAGGTTTTAAATGCTAAAAATCATGAGCGTGAAGCTGATATAATCAAAGATGCAGGCCAGAAAAACAGTGTGACCATTGCAACCAACATGGCCGGTCGTGGTACAGATATTGTTTTAGGTGAGGGAGTTGTAGAACTCGGTGGTCTCCATGTTTTAGGTACCGAGCGTCACGAAAGTCGTCGGATTGATAATCAGCTCCGAGGTCGTGCCGGTCGTCAGGGAGATCCGGGATCTTCTCAGTTTTATGTATCTTTAGAAGATGACCTCTTAAGACTCTTTGGTTCTGATAAGATTAACGGTATTTTAGATAAGCTCGGAGTGGATGAAGATCAGCCGGTAGAACATAAGATGATTTCCAGTTCTATTGAGCGGGCCCAGCAGAAGGTTGAAAGCCGCAACTTTGATATCCGAAAAGCAATTCTGCAGTATGATGATATCTTAAATAAGCAGCGTGAGGTTATTTATGAACAGCGCAAAACTCTTTTAACTACAGATCAGCTGGAAGAAAAGATCGCCGGAATGCTGGAACAACTCTTAGAAGATGTAATGGAGATGTTTATTTCCGAAGATTTACATCCTGATGAATGGGATCTAGCAGGAATGCTCGAATACCTGCACGGTATCGGACTGGCTAAAGATATTGAGGCTTCTGATTTAGAAAATAAAGAGCGGACTGAAATTAAAGAGAAAATCACTTTAAGTTCTCTGGGATCCTATCAGAGCAAGCGCGAAAAAATTGATTCTGAGCGCTTTAATAAAATAGTTAAATTCCTGGCTTTAAGAGTAATAGACCGTAAATGGATGACTCATCTGGATAATATGGATGAGCTGCGGCAGGGAATTGGACTGCGAGCTGTTGGCCAAAAAGATCCACTGACAGAATATAAATTCGAATCATTTGATATGTTTAATGAGCTGACCTCTTCCATTAGAGAAGATATTGTAGAAACAGCCTTTAAAGTTGAGGTTGAAGAAAGAGAAAGTGTACCAAAACAGGAAATTAATCAGCGTCAGCTGAATTATTCCTCACCTCAGGCTGCTTTAGAAGGTCAGTCAAAGGGTAGTGATAAATCAAATGCAGGTGACGGCAGTGTGGGTCAGGCTACAGTGGTTAAGGAAGAAGAACCGGGACGTAATGATCCCTGTCCCTGTGGCAGTGGCAAAAAATATAAAAAATGTTGTGGGAGATGATTTAAGTGAATAATAATTTTAAGGATAAATATACGGAATTAAAACAGCGATTTCAGGAACTGAGTGATTTACTTTGACCGGGAAAAACTGCTTCAGAATAAAAAAGAGATAGAAGCTGAGATGGGAGCCGGCGGTTTCTGGGATGATAAGGAAAATGCGCGCAAAAAATCCCAGCAGCTGGACCGGATCAAAAAGCGATTAAAGGTAATCAGCAGTCTGGAAGAAAAATTCGAAGAAGCTGAAGTCTATCTGGAACTGGCTGCCGAAGAGGACCAGAGTCTGGAGTCCGAGCTTAAAGTGACTCTGACTGAACTGGAAAAAGAACTGGAAAAACTTGAGCTAAAACTGCGTCTAAATGAACCCTATGATGGCAATAATGCAATTTTATCTATTCATCCAGGAGCAGGAGGAACCGAATCTCAGGACTGGGCTCAGATGCTGCTTAGAATGTACAGCCGCTGGGCGGAAGCAAATGGCTATCAGCTTGAAACTCTGGACTTCAATCCCGGAGATGAGGCAGGAATTAAGAGTGTAACCTTAATGATTGAGGGAGATTATGCCTTTGGCTATTTAAAAGGTGAGCGGGGAGTTCACCGTCTGGTCAGGATTTCTCCTTTTGATTCTTCCGGCCGCCGTCATACTTCGTTTGCTTCGGTTGATGTAATGCCTGAGCTTGATGATGACATCGAAGTTGATATTGACGAAAATGATCTAAAAATAGATACCTATCGGGCCAGTGGTGCCGGAGGACAGCATGTTAATAAGACTGATTCTGCTGTCCGAATTACCCACCAGCCGACCGGAGTGGTTGTCCAGTGTCAGAATGAGAGATCACAGCACAAAAATAAGGAAACTGCAATGAAGATTTTAACCGCCAAGTTACTAGAGCTGAAAGAAGAGGCTCAGGCAGAAAAAATTGATGAGCTGAGTGGAGAACATAAGGAAATTGCCTGGGGCAGCCAGATCAGATCTTATGTTTTTCATCCCTATAATATGATCAAGGATCACCGGACTGATTTTGAGGAAGGTAATGTCGATAAAGTAATGGACGGCTATCTTGACGAATTTATAGAAGCTTATTTAAAATATCAGAGTGCCAGGTAGTTTTCGCTCTGCCATGATTTTTAAGAATATTTCTGGCAGCAGACTGCTGGCAGCCCACTGGAAGCAGTAAAAAATGATTGGCTAATTATATAGAGGAAAAGGTGAATTTTGTTGAAGAAAATACTGATTGGACTTATTTTAATAACTTTTATTGTAGCTGCCTGGTCCCTGACTGCAAGGATTGAAAAGGTGGATCAAAATCGAGGCGTGGAAGTTATCATGGATGGGGAAGCTTATAAAGAATTAAAATCTCTGGAACCCGAAATAAATCTGCAGCAGTTAAAGGAAAGTGGAATTACCGGGCTTGCTGTTTATCAGCAGACCCTGGGGGACTTTCTGGAAAAGGGGGCTATAAAGCGAATTGAGTCTCTGGATATTATTCTCGGAGAAGCAGAGTTAATAACAGACCTTGAATCTAACCAAATTCAGATTTCAGAGCTAGAAAATTCAGCCCTTTTTGCTGTTGTCAGTACTTCTTTGCGTGAGCAGATCAATAATCTGGAGCCAAAATTAGAGGAAAACTATTCGGCCAGTATTATTAAGAGAGATGCTTATGATCTTCTCTATTTTCCTAACTGGCACGAAAAGCTTGAAGATGTTAGTCTGGGCTATAATGCCAGCCAAATCGAAGAAGCTAAAGAAAATGATCTGAAGATCGCCTTCAGAAGCAATAATAAATTAAATGCTCTTTCCGCTTTAGAACAAAATCTTGAAATTTTAAACCCTGATTTTTTGATTTTTGATGGAGAAGAAGTTACAGGTTATCCGGATAAGATTGAAGAAACTGCTCAATTAATGCAGGATCAGAATTTGATTTTCGGTAATATTGAAGCATTTATTGCTGCTCAGGATGGGGCAGACAAACTGGCCAAATTAAATGACTATCAGCTGCTGCGGACTCACAGCATGCTGCAGGATGAAGTTGAGCAGGCAGACGATCAAAAGATTATCAGCCGCTATCTGCTTTCAGTTAGAGAGAGAAATGTAAAGATTATTTATCATAAACCCTATCTTAAAGGAAGCCAGCTTAAAGAAAGAAACCTGGGGCTGCTTGCATCCTTAACAACCAGTCTGGAAGCAGAAGGCTACCTCCCGGGCCGGGCAGAAACAGTTCCTTATTTTAGCAACTCAGGCTGGCATGTGCTGCTTATTTTACTCGGAGTGACAGCAGCCGGGATCTTGCTTTTGAATTATTTTACAGCTTTTAAATACGAAAAACCGATGAATCTTTTTCTGCTGGCTGCAGCAGCGGCTGGTTTTCTATTCCTGTATTCAGGCAGGGAAATTTTATTGAGGCAGATAACAGCCCTCGGTTCAGCAGTTATTTTTCCTTCGCTGGCAGTGATCGCTTTTCTGCTCGATAAAGACAGGGGAGGAGAAAAGCTGGAGGGTGGTTTGAGTCTGGCATTTGTCTTCTTTAATTTTACTGCCGCTGTTCTGACAGCGCTGGTTGGTGGAATATTTGTGAGCTCGGTTTTAAACAGCAGTGAATTTATATTTAAAATCAATGATTTTAGAGGGGTCAAAGTTGCCTTCTTAATGCCGCTGATTATAATTTCACTCTATTATCTTTTCCAGCCCGGTTCAAAGGATCTGCGCCAGAAGATACCGGAGCTGCTGGAAAAAGTAATTAAGGTTAAACATATTATTCTGGCTGGAGGACTGGCCTTAATTGCAGTTATTTATATCGGGAGAACCGGGAACTTCCCGCTGCTGCCGGTGCCGGCCTGGGAACTGACAGTCCGCAGTCTGCTGGAAAAGATTCTTTATGTGCGGCCGCGTTTTAAAGAGTTTTTAATCGGACACCCTTTATTTATATTTTCACTCTATCTGGGTGTCCGCAAGCGGAAAGAACTATATTTTTATCCACTGCTGATGCTGGCTTCAGTGGGGGTAATAACTACAGTTAACACCTTTTCCCATCTGCATACACCAGTCCAGATTTCTCTGCTCAGGACTTTTCACGCTTACTGGTTGAGTTTTGCAGTTGCTGCAGTTATTATTTTCGCTTATCGACTGCTTAATCGGCTTTATCAAAAATATTATCTGACTGAGGTAAAATAATGAAAAATATTGTAATTTCGGGTTATTACGGTTTCAACAACCTCGGGGATGAGGCGGTGCTGGCCGGGATAAGCTCACTTTTAAAGAGGAAAAGAGAAGATCTAAAAATAACTGTCCTTTCGGCTGAGCCTGAGCAGACAGCCGACCGCTATGGTCTGAATGCAGTCAGCAGAACATCCGTGGTTCAGATTCTTGCCGCTCTAGCAGAGGCCGACCTCTTTATCAGTGGAGGTGGCAGCCTGCTGCAGGATGTGACGGGGAGCTTTTCGGTTCCCTATTATCTGGGGCTGGCCTGGCTGGCCAGGCTGCAGGGAACAAAAACCGTTTATTATGCTCAGGGAGCCGGCCCACTTAATAAAAAATGGAGCCAGCTTTTAACAGCTTTCAGTCTTAATAGATTTGAGCTGCTGGGAGTTAGAGATCAGGGATCGCAAAATCTGCTGCAGGAGATTGGAGTCAAAAAGGAGATCGAGCTGACTGTTGACCCTGTATTTGCTCTTTATGATCCGCTGAATAATTTGAAACAGCAGATTAAAGGGAAAATAGAAGTCGGGATTTCAGTTCGCCCCTGGTCAGTTGATTATATTTCGGAGCTGGCTGCAGCCTTAAATCAATTTGCTGAGGGAAAGAAGGTTAAGTTTATTATTTTTCCGATGCACCAGGGTTCAGATGAGGAGAGCTCACTACAGCTGCAGAAAAAGTTAAAGGCTGAGGCGGAAATCTGCGCTCTGCCGCCGGTACCTGGAGAAGCCCTTAAAGTTTTTTCGCAGCTGGACTTATTTGTTGGAGTCCGACTCCACAGTTTAATTTTTGCCCTGTTAAATCAAATTCCGCTGCTGGCTTTAAGTTATGATCCAAAAATTGAAGGGCTGCTCTCAGAACTTGACTATCTACCTCTAATTAAGCTTGAAGATCTAAAGGCAGATCAGGCTGCAGCAGAGCTGGAAAATATTTTTGCAGCAAGGTACAGCCTGCGCAAAAAGATTAAGGGTTTTATAAAGCTCAAAAAAGCTGGAGCGGAAGATTTTGCAGAGCTGGTGCTGGAGGAGGTTGACACTTGCGAAAGCTGATAAAAATACTTGAAGTTAATATTGATCGGCTCAACATGAAGCAGGCAGTAGAGCGAGTAAGAGAGCTGAGCGCTGATCACAGTCGGTCTTCTTTGGTGGTGACCCCCAATTCGGAGATGCTGGCCCTGGCGGCTGAAGATCGGGAGCTGGCCAGGATTTTAAATTCAGCTGATCTAGCAACCGCTGATGGAATCGGAGTTGTAATCGCTTCAAAAATAATGGGAGAGCCGCTGGAAGAGCGGGTAGCCGGCTTTGATCTGGTAAGTTTATTATTTAAAGAACTGGCTGCAGAGGATATAAATTTTTATTTCCTGGGCGGGAAACCGGGAGTTGTCGACATGGCGGTGGCAAATTTAAAAAGTGATTATCCTGAACTAACAATTTCTGGTTATCACCATGGCTATTTAGACCGCAAAAATCAGCAGCAGGTGATTGCAGAAATTAATCAAAAAAATATTGATCTGCTCCTGGTGGGAATGGGAGTTCCCCTGCAGGAAAAATTTTTGGATAATAATTTAAAGAAATTAAATGTAGGAGCTGCCATTACAGTTGGCGGCAGTTTTGATGTGCTGGCAGGTGAGGTCGAGCGGGCTCCGCTCTGGATGCAGAAGGCTGCTTTAGAGTGGTTTTACAGGCTGCTGCAGGAGCCATCTCGTTTTGGTAGAATGCTGGCGCTGCCGAAGTTTATTTATCTGGTTATCAAAGCCAAATTTTTTGGTGGCAAATAAATATTTGAGTAAATACAGCCAGGATGCTGTTCTAAGGCTGGATATTTAAGTCCAATTATAAAGAAAACTAAATTTTTACAAGGAGATAAGTTTATAAGGGGGAGATAGTTTGAAAAAAAGAATTTTTATCGATTATCTTGGAATTACAGTCGGATCTTTTTTAATTGCACTTGCTTTAACGGTCTTTCTGGTACCAAATAGAATTGCAGCAGGTGGTGTCAGCGGTCTGGCGACAGTTATTTACTACATAACATCTTTTCCAATTGGTATTACTATGCTGGTGATCAATATTCCACTTTTTCTAGCAGGAGTTAAGATCATGGGAATGACTTTTGGGATTAGAACCATTTATGGTATAGTTTCACTTTCAGTTTTTACTGATCTACTGCAGCCCCATATGACTGCCCTAACAGATGATCTGCTGCTCGCCTCAATTTACGGGGGAGTAATTGGTGGTATCGGACTGGGAATAGTTTTTAGATCTCGGGGTACTACCGGAGGGACTGATTTGATTGCTTCCCTGATCAACTATTTTACTGGAATTACAGTTGGAGAAGGTCTTTTATTAGCTGATGGAGTTGTAGTAGCTCTGGCAGGAATTTTTTTCAATCTGGAAGTTGCGCTCTATGCTGCAGTTACTATTTTTATTACCTCTCAGACAATTGATGTTGTTCAGGAAGGTTTGAATTTCAAAAAAGGGGTGCTGATTATCTCTGATAAAGCTGAAGAGATCAATCAGATGGTGGTAAATGACCTCAACCGCGGCATAACAGAATTTGATGCCAGAGGTGGCTATACCGGGGACCCCAAACAGGTGCTGCTCTGTATAATTTCTCGGTCTGAAGTTTCCGAATTAAAAAAAGAAGTAGCAGCTATAGATAAAGAAGCATTTGTAATTATCAGTAATGTTCATGAAGTGTTGGGCGAAGGGTTTACAGAAATAGCCAATTAACAATTTTATTAGGTTTTGATGGTTTGAGTTTATTAATTTAAGAAAGCAGGTGGCTAATTTAATGCAGAGAATTAGAGAGAAATTTAAGAATAAAGTTTGGTTATTTACACTGGCATTTTTACTATTATTTACTTTTGCAGTTTCGGCTCAGGATGGCACCGTAGAAGAACAGCTTCCCCAGGAGCCACAGCAGCAGGAAGAAAATTACACCAAGGCTGACGCCTTTCAGGATGTAATGTTTCTACTGCAGAATTATTATGTTGAGGATGTAGAATTTGAAACTCTGATCGAAGGTGCCATTGATGGAATGTTAAATAAAGTGGACCGCTATTCCTATTTTATGTCTCCTTCAGAATACGAAGAGATGCAGCAGGAATATGAGGGCCATTATGGCGGTATTGGAATTGTAATTACAATGAGAGATAATAAGCTAACAATTGTTTCACCAATCAAAAATACTCCCGGAGAAAGAGCCGGCCTGAGAGCTGGTGATGTTATTACAGCAATTAATGGTCAGGAAACTGCTGAGATGTCACAGATGAAGGCAGTGGATTTAATGCGCGGGGAAGAGGGGACAGATGTTACTCTAACCATTGACCGGGGAGATGAAGAACCATTTGAAGTAGAAATCACCCGCGAAGATATAGAAGTACCCTATGTTGAAAAGGAAATGAAAACTGAAAAAATTGGCTATATAAGTCTGGCGCAGTTTATTGAAGATGTTGGGACAAAAGTGGAAACTGCAGTTGCTGATCTAAAAGCAGAGGGAGCTCAGGGGATTATTCTTGATTTGAGAAACAACCCGGGCGGTCTGCTGGATGAGGCTGTTAATGTTGCTTCAGTATTTTTAGATGAAGGTGTTGTTGTTTCTGTCAGACAGAAGGATGAAACCGAAAGAGTTCTGAAAGTTAATCAGGAGATTGAGTCTGATACTGAGATTCCTTTAATAATTCTAATTAATAAAGGATCTGCCAGCGGCTCGGAAATTGTTGCTGGAGCTGTAAAAGACTATGACCGCGGTAAGCTGATCGGATCTACCACCTTTGGTAAGGGAGTTGTGCAGTCAGTAGTACCACTTAAAGATGGCTCAGCAGTTAGTTTGACAACTGCTCGTTATTATACTCCTGACGGAAATTATATTCACGAAAAGGGAATTGAACCTGAGATCAAAGTAGAGCTTGATGTTGAAGCTATTAAGGCTGCTGCGGAAGACGAGGAAACTGAGGAAGATGAGGCTGACAATCAGCTGCAGCGGGCAATAGAAGAAATGGAAAATATGATTTTTGTTCGCAATTTTCAGGATCAGCAAGCTGCCGGAGAGTAAAGGTAGAGCGACTATTTAATTGATAAAAACATATAAACTAGTTTGATCAGAAAAAGCCAGCATTTAATTTGCTGGCTTTTTTCTGTAGTTAGCTTTAATTTTCATCAGAGCTATAATTTATTTTTCAACTCTGCTACATCTTCAAATACATAATCGAAATACTTCTGCTTACTGCTGAGCTCTTTTAGATCTGCTGCTTTTGTTTCTCCGCTCAAAACAAGAATGCCGGTAATTCCCGCATCATGAGCCATCCGCATATCTGTATATAAGCGGTCACCGACCATAGCCAGCTCGGATTTTTTCAGTTTAAATCTATTCAAAATATAATCAACAGTTAGTTTGGAAGGTTTCCCCACAATTAAGGGCCTTTTGCCGGTTGAAGCTGCCAGCAGCTCGATCATTGCCCCGGTATCCGGCTGGGTTTTGCCTCCACTTAAAGGGCAGACCAGGTCAGGATGGGTGGCCACATAATCAACTCCGGAGAGTATTAACTCGTGGGCATCCCAGAGCTTTTTGTAGTTCAGAGTCTTATCAAAACCCAAAACTACATAATCAACATTTTCCGGCTTTTCTCTGATATTTTCTATGTTATTGACAACCTGATGTCCAAAGCGCTCCATCTCTTCTTTGAGAGAATCAGTTCCTAAAAGATAAATTCGCTTCCCTTTTTTTTCGCCTGCTTCAGCCAGGTAGAAAGCTGTAATTTCACCGGAATTAATTATTTTTTCAGCTGCAGCTTCAATCCCCATCCGCTGTAGTTTCTGCTGATAATCGGCCCGATTTTTAGAAGAATTATTGGTTAAGAATATGTAATCCTTATCTGCTGCCTTAAGTTTTGTCAGAAAGTCGAGACTTCCCGCCAGTAGATCGTTTTCCAGATAAATTGTTCCATCCATGTCCAGTATAAAAAATTTAAGCTGACTTAAATCACTCATCTGCTGCCCCTTTCAAAATCTAAATTTTAGTTACTTTAGTTAATAAGATAGGTATCTTCAATTTGCTGGAAGATAATATATAAACTCTATTTATTAATTTATCAGTACTTTCAACTAAATTCAAGTCTTAAATTAAAACCCGACTGCAGAGACTGCAGCCGGGCATTAAAATCAGACTATATTTTAGCCAGTTTAGTCATTAAAGAGCTCTGTATAATCCTGAAGTACATTATCAGCCTGCTCGTCAGCTTTGTTAAGCGCCTCTTCTGCTGTAGCTTCACTGGTAAAGGCTTCTTCTACAGCTGTATCAACGATATCTCTGATTTCAACAAAGTTACCTAAAAGCACACCATTGGCTGCAGGTGACTGAACTCCACTTAATACCTGGAGGAAGGCAGTTAGGTAATTAGGATTGTCGCTGAACCAGCGGTTATCCATCAGAGTTTTAACTGCTGCATTTGTAGATGGGAAATAACCTGTATCTTTGTGCCACTGAATTGTAACATCAGTTTTACTTAGATACTTAAAGAATTCTACAACTGCTTCATATTCTTCGTCGCTGTGACCCTGCATAACCCAGAGGGAAGCTCCACCAATAACTGAGTTACCAATACCCTGGCCTTCAAAACGAGGCAGGAAGGTAGTACCAACTTCAAAATCAGCTGATTCCATAATGGAACTTAGAGAAGATGTGGACTGGATTAACATTGCAACTTCACCAGCTAAGAAGTCCTGGTTGGCAGAATATTCACGGCCACCATAAGCTACAACATCTTTTTCTACTAAATCTGTCCAGGTTCCAAGTACCATTTTAGCGAAGTCACGGTCAAGATAAACTTCACTTGCTCTGCCGCTGCGACCATTTTCATTATTTGCATAAGGTTTGTTGTGGTAAGCATGCATCTGCTCTAAGATCCAGGCTGGCCAACCAAAGGAAAGACCGTGGTTGGCTGCTCCACTATCGATGATCTGCAGACCCATTTCTTCGATATCAGCCCAGGTTTCGGGAATTGTTTCAATCCCTGCTGCTGCAAAAGCATCTTTATTATAATAAAGCATCGCAGTTGAAGAGTTAAAAGGCATTGAATATAGTTTGCCGTCAACACTATAGTAATTTAAGATTGGTTGAATAACACTGCCGAAGTCGATTTTGCCTTCTGCAATTTCATAAACAGGGACAATGGCTTCACTGTCCAGCATGGTCTGAGTTCCTACTTCATAAACCTGAATAATGTGGGGTGGATTGCCAGAGCGAACTGCAGAAATACCCTGAGTTAGAGTTTCCGCATAACTTCCGGTAAACTGTGCTGTTACATTAATATCATCATGTTCTGCGTTAAAACCATCAACAATTTTTTCTACTGCGGCAGTACGACCGCCACTCATGGCATGCCAGAACTCGAGTTCAATTGTCTGAGCGGAAACCATTGCTGCACTAAAAGCAAAGAGTGTAACTAAGGTTAAAATAATAATAGATTTTTTTAACATAAATTCTCTTCATTTAATTTAATAAATGAAGATTACACCTCCTTTTTTTGATGAAACATGAATCAATAGCTTACTTATTTGAGATCACAATTCAACTTCCCCAAATTGAATACTTAAAATCTCACCCCCAATTTATCTTAATTTTTAAAAGTATTTCAGTCTATCCCCTTCGATAAATTTCTTTCGCTTTGCTTATATTATTTATCCTGCTGCATAGCAAAACCTTCAACCAGGCTTTTCTGCAGAGTCAAATAAATCAGTAGTGGTGGAATAACACCGATAATTAGAGCTGCCATAATCACATTCCATTCCGGCTGAGCGTCAGATGGAATCAGCATCTTTAGCCCAATTTGAACCACCCGCACCCGGGCACTGTTGGTTGTAACTAAAGGCCAGAGGTACTGGTTCCAGACCCAGATAAATTCTATGGTAAAAAGGGCAACAATATTACTTTTAGAAAGTGGAATCAAAATTGACCAGAGAAATCTGAGCGGAGTAATGCCATCGATTAAGCTTGCCTCCAGCAGTGACTCCGGGACTGTCATGTAGAACTGCTTAAACAGAAGAACTCCGGTAGCACTGGCGAAAAAAGGAATAGTCAGGGCATAATAAGTATCAAGCCAGCCTAAATTATCCATTAACTGATAGGTCGGCACAATTCTAATCGGCAGGGGCAGCATGTGGGTAATTAAAATCAAAATAAAAAGTATATTTTTGCCGGGGAATTCCCCAAAATAGACAAAGGCAAAGGCTGCAGAAACAGAAAGAACAATTTTTCCGACCGCGGTAACGATTGAAATAAAGGAACTGTTAAAAAGAAGTTTTCCCATATTGGAGCGCTGCCAGGCTTCGCGGTAGTTATTGATCATATTATCTCCCAGCTGTAATTTTGGAGGAGAAGAATATACCTCATTGATATTTAAAGTACTGACCATAAAGGCATAAATTATTGGAAATGAAACTAAAAAAACTGAAATTATTAAAAACAGGTGAATAAATATTGTAGTTGATTTCTTGCGCTTCATTTTGAACTGCCCCCTCTACTGATAGAATACTTTTTCGCCTGCATATTTGAACTGAATAATAGTAATCACTGCAACAAAAACAAAGAGAATAATTGATTGAGCAGATGCATAACCGGTTCTCATACTTAAGAAAGCATCTCTAAATAATTTATAGGTAACTATATCTGTGGCTCGAGCCGGTCCTCCCTGGGTTAAAACATCTACTACGCCAAAAGTTAAAAAGAAAACCTGCAGGGTATTCATAATCAGCAGAAAAAAAGTTATTGGTGAAATTAAAGGAAAGGTAATCCGCCAGAATTTTGTAAAGGGGCTGGCCCCGTCAATATCAGCTGCTTCTAAAAGTTCAGGTGAGACATTCTGGAGGGCGGCAATAAAAAAGATAAAATTATAGCCGAGCATTCTCCAGCTGGAAGCAATAATAATTAAGATAAAAGCTGCTGTTCCACTATTAATCCAGTTAAATTCAAATCTGGTTATTAGGTAAATATAATGAGACATAATCCCTACATTGGGGTGCATTAAAACTCCCCAGATAATACCGGCAAAGGCAAAAGAAAAAGCAAAAGGCCAGATTAGTAAACTTTTATAAATTTTAGCACCTCTAATTTTTTTGTTGGTAACAACAGCCAGAATTAAGGCAGATGAAATCGAAATAAAAACTGTAATCGCTGTAAAAGCCAGAGAGCGGGTTAAACTATTCCAGTAAGCAGGAGAAGTTAAGAGCCGCTGAAAATTTTCTATCCCCACATAGATCTGCCTGTTGCCAAAGGGGGTAGAGCGGAAAAAGCTTAAGTAAAGTGATTGGATTGAAGGGTAAATCAAAAAGGTAGTAACAATAATAATTGATGGGGCAATTAAAAGATAAGCTAAATAACGATATTTTTTAGCAAACTTGCTGTTCAATCTGATTACCTCCCGAATTAATAATATTATGAATTTTTTAAATATAAGCAAAATAAAAGTCGCTAATTTTATATTTCGCTGTTAGTTAAAAAAACCCTGCTTAATTTTTAGAAAACAGGGCTTAAAATCTAATTTTTTTGACCGTATTCGATTTTGTGCAGCAGATAAAAGTAGCTGAAGCCTGCAATTAAGGAGATCGCACTGCCCAGAGCATACATTGCTGCCCCGCCAGCTCCATCATAAATCATACCTCCCAGCAGACTACTGGCAACTGTGCTGATACTGATTATTGAGGCATAGAGATTCTGACCGGTAGAGCGAAATTTTTCTCCCACCAGTTTCGAAATATAACTGACTGCAGTCACATGAAAGAGAGCATAGGTTAAGCCGTGAAAGAGCTGAGTTAATAAGAGCAGCAATGGTGATGTCCAGATAGAGATTAAAAACCAGCGGATTCCAAAAGCTACAGCAGATAGCAGCAAAACTTTTTTCAATTTGAATTTTTTTAGGAAAATATCAGCCTTCTGAAAGATAATCAGTTCACTACCGGCAGCAATAAACATGCCAATGCCAAGTAAACTTTCTCCTCCCCCAATTGATTTAAAATAAATTGGAAAATAAACAAAATTGGCAGTTAGAGGAGCCTGAATTAAAAAGGTAAAAACTAAAAAGTAGAGCAGATCTTTATTTTTAAAGAGCAGCTTAAAACTGCCCAGACTGGCAACCTTAATTGTTCGTTTGCTTTTAGGTAATTTGTAGGCAAAAAATAGCGACAAAAAGAGCCCGCTGGCGGCAAGGATAAAAGTTGCTTCCGACTGAGTCTGTTCAATGATCCAGCCAAAAGGAATAATTCCTGCCATATAGCCAATCGAACCCCAGACTCTAAATTGACCGTACTGTTCCGCTTTTTCATCCAGATGATTAAGCAGCAGTGAATCGGAAAGAGGAACCACTGAACTGCTGAAAATCATAAAAAAGCTGTAGAGAATAAAGATTATAAAAAAACTTTTGGTTAATAAAAAACTGAGTGAAAAGGTCAGTGTGCCCAGAATAGTAAAGATAAGAATTTTTTTATTGGCTTCAAAATAATCCGACATCATGCCCCAGACAGGTAGAGCGGTAATCGCCAGTGTTTTAGCCACAGCTGTCATTAAACCAATCTGAGAGGCACTGATTCCGATTGATTCAAAATGAATATTAATATAGGTTGTTGCAGCAACATAAATAAAATAAATAAAGTAGTATGATTTAAATAAAATTTTAATCCCCTCGTTTTCATTTTCTCTTTTTATTTGAAGTTGGTCAGTTTAATTCAATTTTGCATCTATATTAGTATAAGCATTTTAAGATATTAATGCAAGACTTTTATCGAATTAATTTAAGAGTTAAATTAACAAAGCTTAATTTTATCAGCGGATCTTTAAATCAAAAATTTGCAGCTCCTTCCAAAAAATTATATTATAGTAATAGAATTTACTAAGCTAGATAGGGGGAGTGATAGTGATGAAGACAAAAATTATTGGTCACCGGGGAGGAGCAGCCGGATATCCAGAAAATACTCTGTCCTCTTTTAAGAAGGCTGTTGAACTTGGTGCTGACGGAGTGGAATTTGATGTGCAGCTGACAGCAGATGGAGAAGTTGTAGTTATTCACGATGAACTGATCGATAGAACAATGAACGGCAGCGGCCTGGTCAAAGATCACAAACTTTCGGAGCTGAGGCAGCTGAATGCGGGTGAATATTTAAGTTCAGAATTTAAAGAAGAGAAAATTCCAACTCTGGCTGAGGTGCTGGAAGTTGTTAAGGATTTAGAGGTAATTAATATCGAGCTGAAAAATTATCTGCCCTATCCTGAGCTGGAAGAGAAAGTTTTAAAGCTGGTTGATCAGTTTGAGCTGAGAGAAAAAGTAATAATTTCTTCTTTTAATCACTACAGCCTGCAGAAAATAAAAAAGCTGCAGCCGGAAATTAAAACTGGCTGTCTTTTAATGTCCAAAATGATCAATGCTGCTGACTATGCTTTCAAAAGAGGCTTTGATGCCTTACACATTCATTTTTTAACTGCTGACCCGGAGGTAGTAGATAAAGCGCATTTTATGGGGATGCAGCTAAATGTTTATACTGTCAACTTTCCGGATGCAGTCAGCGAGCTGCTGGCAAAAGAAGTTGATATGATTATGACAGATGAGCTTGAGATGGCTCTTGAAATTAGAGATAAATTTTCCAAAGATCAAATATAATTCAAATTAAGAGTCGATTTTTATAAATTCCAGTTATTAATGTTTTAAAGTATTTCAGTCTAATTATTCTAATCTAAACTTAATTTCTATAGTTTGAATCAACCGCAGTTTTTTATTATAATTAAAGCAGAAGAAGATAAGCTTTAATAGATTAATGTTCTGTTTAGAGGCGAAAATCTAAGAGAGGTGAGCAAGTTATGTTAAGAAAGCTCAAAAATCTCAAGGGATTTACAGTTCACGGACGCAGTGAAGATCTGGGAAAGGCTAAAGACTTTTACTTTGATCAGCATTATTTTGTAATGAGATATCTTGTTATTGAAACAGGCAGCTGGCTTCAGCACGAGAAAACTTTAATTTCTACTGAGTCATTTGAGGAAATCAATTATCAAAATCAGGAAATCATAGTTGACCTGACAGCTGAAGATTTAGAGGCGGGTCCAAGCATCGAAAAGAATAAGCCTGTTTCTAAAGTGATGGAAGAAAAAGTTGTTAAACACTATGACTGGCCAATTTACTGGGCGAGTCCTCATCCTGCTGATGGCCCTGCAATTCAGGCTGGGAGTATAATCAGAGAGAAGTTGTTCAATTTTGAGAAACTAACTGATGAGGAGAAACAGGCGGAAGAAGATGAAGTAGAATCCAATCTGCGGAGCTTTAATGAGATTCGCGGTTATCACATTCAGGCTGAAGATAAAGAATTTGGCCACTTAGAAGACCTCTTTGTTGATGAAGAAAACTGGGCAATTCGTTATCTGCTGATTGATACCAGAAATATTCTGCCGGGTAAAGATGTGCTGATAGCTCCGGAGTGGCTGCAGAATATCAGTTGGAATAAAGAAAGATTATATGTCAGCAAAACTAAAGAAGAAATCAAAAATGCCCCGGAATATAAGGAAGAAAAATCAGACCGGCTTGTCCATCGGGACTACGAAGAAAAACTTTATGATCACTATAATGAAATTAAATACTGGCAGCGGTAAAAAAAGCCCTTAAATGGGCTTTTTTTTATTGTAATCTTTTTGGACCTGGTTAAAAATATTTAATTCACAAAGTTTCCGAAAATAAGACTTTAAATCAGTAATGATTATTGCTATAATAGAAGAACAGGACTAAACATACATTCACTTATTTTAATTTTTGTCATTAATTTTACTGAAAATTTAAATTTAAAGGTGTATAATAATAAATTGAAGCAATTGATTGAAAGAGATTTTTTCACTGATAAAGTAGATAGTTCTGCAGGATGTCGATTATAATATTGGGGGGATTTTTGTGAAAGAAGGACAATTTAAATTAAAGGCCCCTTTTGAGCCCAAAGGTGATCAGCCTGAGGCAATAGAAAAACTGGCTGAAGGAATAAAAAAGGGCTACCGCCACCAGACTCTGCTTGGTGCTACCGGTACCGGGAAAACTTTTACCATGGCTAAACTGGTGGAAGAGGTAAATAAACCAACTCTGGTTATTGCCCATAATAAGACCCTGGCAGCTCAGCTGACCAGCGAGTTTAAGGAGTTTTTTCCTGAAAATGCAGTTGAATATTTTGTAAGTTATTATGATTATTATCAGCCTGAAGCCTATGTGCCCCAGACTGATACCTATATAGAAAAAGATGCTTCTGTTAATGATGAAATTGAAAAGCTCAGACTTTCAGCTACAACTTCACTTTTTGAGAGGCGTGATGTGCTGATTGTGGCCAGTGTTTCCTGTATCTATGGTCTTGGTTCTCCTGATGACTATTTAAATCTCTCCCTTGATTTAAAAGTAGGAAAGATTATGGACCGCAAGGAGATAACCAGAAGCCTGACCTTTATGCAGTACAGCCGCAATGATATGGACACTTCCCGCGGCCATTTTCGAGTTAAGGGAGATGTTGTTGATATTTTCCCGGCGTACCGTGATATAGCAATCCGGGTTGAGCTATTTGGGGATGAGATTGACCGCATAACCAGGATTAATACAGTGACCGGTGAGGTTGAAGCTGAGATAAATGAGATGACAATTTATCCGGCCAGCCACTTTGTTACGCCAGAGGATAAGGTTAAGAGGGCAATCAAGACAATTTCAGCTGAGCTTGAGGAGCGTTTAAAGGAGCTACGGGCAGAAAACCGGCTGGTCGAGGCCCAGCGTCTGGAACAGCGGACCCGCTATGACTTAGAAATGCTGGAGCAGATGGGCTTTTGTTCAGGAATTGAGAACTATGCCCGTCATCTGGCAGGACGCGAACAGGGCTCCAGACCGATGGCCCTTTTGGATTATTTTCCTGATGATTTTATGGTAATTATTGATGAATCACATATGACAGTGCCTCAGATTGGAGGGATGTTTGCCGGTGACCGCTCCCGCAAGGAAAAGCTGGTGGAATATGGCTTCCGTCTACCTTCAGCTCTGGATAATAGACCACTGAATTTTGAAGAGTTTGAAGAAGTTGTACCCCAGGCTGTTTATGTTTCAGCTACTCCGGGACCCTATGAGGAAAAGAACAGCCAGCAGATAGTGGAGCAGATTATTCGTCCAACCGGGTTGGTTGATCCGGAAATTGTTGTCCGGCCAACAAAAAGCCAGATTGATGATCTACTGGAAGAAATTCGCCAGGTTGTAGGAGATGGAGAAAGAGTGCTGGTCACAACTCTGACTAAAAAGATGTCCGAGGATCTGACCGAATATCTGGCAGAAGCCGGAATTAGAGTCCGCTACCTGCATTCGGATATTGACACGATTGAGCGTTCAGAGATTATTCGCGATCTGCGGCTGGGAGAGTTTGATGTACTGGTAGGAATCAACCTCCTGCGGGAGGGTCTCGACCTGCCCGAAGTTTCCCGGGTGGCAATTTTAGATGCCGATAAAGAAGGATTTCTCCGTTCGGAACGCGCCCTGGTTCAGACTATCGGGCGAGCTGCGCGTAATGTCGGTGGTAAGGTAATTATGTATGCTGACAAGATAACTGATTCGATGCGGAATGCGATCGATGAAACTGAAAGAAGGCGTGAAATCCAGATTCAGCATAATAAGGATAATGATATTACTCCGGAGACAATTATCAAACCTGTGCGCGAAGTAGTGCGGCCGGTGGATATGGTAGTTTCTGAGGATAAGAGCCGCTATTATGATAAGAGTCAGGATAATGAAAATCCAAATGACAACAGCCAGAATTATGATCAGATGAGCAGCAAAGAAATTCAACATTTAATTATAGATTTAGAGGATGAAATGGAAGAGGCAGCCGATAACCTGGAATTTGAAATAGCTGCCCAGATCAGAGACGAAATTGAAGAGTTGGAAGCAAAATTGGAAAAGAAATAGGGTTTGTGAAAAGTATAATTATAACCAGGTCCAAAACATGCGTTTTGAACCTGGTACGAATATATAAAAGAGGTGTAATTATAAATGGGATTAGATCGTTTGATAGTTAAGGGTGCAGAAGAGCACAACCTTAAAAAAGTAGATTTGGATATACCGCGGGATAAACTGGTGGTTATTACTGGCCTCAGTGGTTCCGGCAAGTCTTCACTGGCTTTTGACACTATTTATGCAGAAGGTCAGCGGCGCTATGTGGAATCACTTTCTGCCTATGCCCGGCAGTTTTTAGGCCAGATGGAAAAACCAAAGGTAGAATATATTGAAGGACTTTCTCCTGCAATTTCTATTGATCAGAAGACAACCAGCCGCAATCCGCGTTCAACCGTTGGTACAGTAACAGAAATTCATGATTATCTGCGCCTGCTCTATGCCAGAGTTGGGATCCCACACTGTCCAATCTGTGGCAAGGAAATCAAGTCACAGACAGTTGATGAGATAGTTGATCAGGTGCTGGAGCTGCCGGAGAGAACCAAGATTCAGGTGCTGGCGCCAATTGTTCGCGGCCGCAAAGGTGAACATGAGCGTACTTTTCTTCAGGCTCAGCGGGACGGATTTGTTAGAGCCAGAGTCGACGGTGAAACAATCCTGTTGGAAGATGCAGAAAAACTGGATAAAAACTTTAAACATGATATTGAGATTATAGTTGACCGGCTGGTAATTAAGGATGGAATCAGGGAGCGCCTGGCTGATTCAGTCGAAACAGCTCTTGATTATGCTGATGGTCTGGTAATGATCGATGAGATTGAGGGGGAAGTTACAACCTACAGTGAAAAATTTGCCTGCCCCGAGCATAATATCAGCCTGGAAGAAATGTCTCCCCGCATGTTTTCATTTAACTCCCCCTATGGAGCCTGTGATAACTGTGATGGCCTGGGAGTTAAAAAAGAATTTGACCCGGATTTAATTTTAGACCGGGATAAATCAATAGCTGATGGAGGTATTATACCCTGGGCTAACTCATCCAGCCGCTACTATCCAGCCCTGCTGGAAGCAATGGCTGAGGAGTACGATTTCAGCCTGGAAACAAAGATTAAGGATTTAGATAAAGAGATTATTGATAAGCTGGTTTATGGTGATGACAAAAAGATAACCTTTCCTTATACAAACCGCTACGGCAGAACCAGGGACCACACAACCCGCTTTAAGGGAATTACCGGTTATCTCAAGGAAAGAATGAATAAGTCAGACAGTGCTTCAACCCACAGAAAGATGGAAAGATATATGAACGAAATTCCCTGTCATGTCTGTGAAGGTCAGCGTCTAAAGCCAGAGGTGCTGGCAGTGACTGTTGGCGGAATTTCGATTGCCAAATTCAGCTCATTTACCATCAAGGAGGCCCATGATTTTCTGCAGGGGGTTGAGCTGGATGACAGAAGAGCAAAAATTGGTAAGGAAATTTTAAAGGAGATCAGAGAAAGGCTACGCTTTCTGCTCGATGTTGGTCTCGATTATTTGAGCCTGGACCGCTCTGCCGGTACGCTTTCTGGAGGAGAAGCCCAGCGGATCAGACTGGCAACCCAGATTGGCTCTGGCCTGATGGGAGTTTTATATATTCTTGATGAGCCGAGTATCGGGCTTCACCAGCGGGATAATAACCGTTTGATCAGTACTTTAGAGCACATCAGAGATCTGGGGAATACCGTGATAGTTGTTGAGCATGATGAAGATACAATTCGTTCGGCAGACTATATTATCGATATGGGCCCTGGAGCCGGCAAACATGGTGGTGAGATTGTTGCCGAAGGCAGTCTGGAAGATGTAATTGCTGAGGAGCGCTCACTTACCGGCCAGTATCTTTCCGGGAAAAAGAAAATTCATGTACCTGAAGATAGATACGAGGCAGGAGAGAGCTGGCTAAGCATCAAAGGAGCCAGACAGCACAATCTTAAAAATATAGATGTGGATTTTCCTCTGGGTACTTTCACCTGTGTGACCGGAGTTTCTGGTTCAGGAAAGAGCACACTGATTAATAACACCCTCAAAAGAAAAATGATGCGAGAACTTCATGATTCAACTCTGCATCCAGGTGAGCACGATGAGGTTATTGGAATGGATCAGATTGATAAAGTAATAAATATTGATCAGTCACCAATTGGTAGAACTCCCCGCTCAAATGCGGTAACCTACACTAAGGTCTTTAATTATATCAGAGATGTATTTGCCAGTACTCCGGAAGCAAAACAGCGCGGCTACGAAATCGGCCGCTTCAGCTTTAATGTTAAGGGTGGCCGCTGTGAAGCCTGTAAGGGTCAGGGAATCGAAGAGATCGAAATGCACTTTCTGCCTGATGTTTATGTACCCTGTGATGTCTGTAATGGTAAGCGCTACAACCGTGAAACCTTAGAGATTAAATATAAGGGGAAGACAATTGCTGATGTGCTTGATATGACTGTAGAAGAGGCAGTTGAGTTTTTTGAAAATATTGAGCCAATTCGCCGCCGTCTGCAGACCCTCTATGATGTTGGACTTGGCTATATTCGACTCGGTCAGCCGGCAACTACTTTTTCTGGTGGTGAAGCTCAGCGGATTAAAATTGCCAAAGAGCTGGGTAAGAGAAGTACGGGCGAAACTCTCTATTTGTTGGATGAGCCGACAACCGGACTTCACTTTGCCGATATCAAAAAGCTGCTTGAGGTACTGCACCGCCTGCGCGAAGATGGCAACACAGTAATTGTAATCGAGCATAATCTGGATGTAATTAAATCAGCTGATTATTTAATTGATCTCGGTCCTGAAGGAGGAGAAAAGGGTGGAGAAGTAGTTGCCACCGGTACTCCCGAAGAAGTGGCTCAAAACGAAAATTCCTATACCGGTAAGTTCTTGAAAGAAGTGCTGTAGGTATTCATTTATTCATTGGTACCAGGTCCAAAACGCCCATTTTGGACCTGGTACAGGATAAATATTTCACAAATACTATTCCATTTAATGGGTTAATATGATATAATATTATACAATAAATCCATTAAATGGAAGGTGATAAAATGTCAAGAGAAAAGAGGCCATGGTACCCGGGAGCAGTCTATCATATTGTCAGCAGAGGTAATCGCCAGGGACATCTGTTTAGAGATCAATTGGATTTTGATTTTTATTTGGATATTTTGAGAAAAGCTAAAGCTAAATATGGATTTGAGTTGCTTTCATATTGTCTAATGACTAATCACATTCACCTTCAGCTTAAAACTGGAGAGGTTAAGATTGGGAAATTAATGCATTACATCAATCTTCTTTATGCAAGGTATTTCAATTATAAGCATGATCTGATTGGACATGTTTTTCAGGGGAGATATTTTTAAAAATTAATTGAGGATGACTTTTATAATTTAGGAGTCAACCGATACATTCACTTGAATCCAGTAGAAGCTTCAATCGTTAGTAAAGCTGAAGATTATAGGAGAAGCAGCTATCAGATTTATCTGGGATTAAAGGAAAGTGATTTAATTAATGATAGTTTGATTCTTGCTTCTTTTTCAGATGATAGAGAGCTTTATAAGAGATTTATCGAGTCTGATGAAATTAATAAAGAATTAGATCAGGAAATTAAAGATGAATGCGAATTGTGAAATAAATAATTATAACCAGGTACAAAAAAGCTGTTTTGTACCTGGTTCAAATAAATGATATAATCAATTTATTACCCGGTACCAAAAGATCAAAGGGAGGTGCAGCTCTTGAAGAAGAAAAGGATTAGAGAATTGATGCAGAGCAAAACTGCTGCTGTGATAGTAGCGGTCTTATTAACTTTAATCGCCTTCAATGTGAAAATGGAATTGATTGAGCCCCTGCTTATTTTATTTGTAATTTACAGTAGCCTTAATTTTGCTAAAAAGGGAGCGATTTTTTCAGCAGTATTTGTAGTTTCTGTGCTTGCAATTCAGGATTTATATAATCTGCAGATTAACCTTGCCGAATATTTTGTGGAAGTGCTGGTGATTATTATTGCTGCAGCATATATCGTAAAAAGCACCTCCAGGAACAGGGAATTGAATTTTAATCTGAAGGAGCGCGTTAAGGAGCTTGCCGGCCTTTATAGGATTTCAGAGGCCGCAGAAAAATATAATTTAGACCGAGATCAACTGCTGAGTAAAGTTGTGGAAGAAATTCCGGCTTCCTATCAGTATCCAGAAGACTGTGCGGCCAGAATCAGCTATCGGGGAAAGATATATCAGACTACCAATTTTAGAGAAACAGACTGGATGCAGCAGCAGGAGATAACTATAGATGACCAGACTGTCGGGAAAATCGAAGTTTCCTATCTATCTGAACATCCAGAAGAATACAGCGGCACAGTATTTTTAAAGGAAGAGTTCGAACTTTTAAACTCAATCAACAGTAAAATTAATAATGTTTTAAGAAACTTAGAACAGGAAAAGGAGATCAACGAGCAGCGCCAGTTTTTATCAATCACTCTCAATTCTATCGGTGATGGTCTGCTGGTAACTGACAGGCAGGGCAGAATCAAAAGGTTAAATAAAGTTGCTGAAAATCTAACCGGCTGGACGAGTGCTGAAGCAGAAGGCAGAGAAATAACTGAAATTTTCAATATTTTTAATTCCCAAACCGGAAAAGAAGTAAAGAATCCAGTAGAAAAGGTTTTAAAAAATGGCAAAATTGTCGGCCTGGCCAATCACACAAAATTGATCGCCAGAGATGGAAAAGAATACCACATAGCAGATAGTGCTGCTCCAATCAAAAGGGAAGATGGCATAATTGACGGCACTGTAATGGTTTTTAGAGATGTCAGCAAAAATTATCAGATGCGCGAAAAAATTAAGCAGCGGGAAAGAATGTTTTCCAGCGCTTTAAATGAAGCCCCGATTCCAATTATGGTTCACGCGGAAGACGGTGAAGTGGTAATTATCAATAATACCTGGATTGAAATCACAGGTTATCAAAGGGAAGAAATCAATACAATTTCAAAATGGGTCGATAAAGCATATCCCAATAATCAGGAGAAAATTAAAAAGGAAATTAATAAATCCTTTGCAGCTGACAAAAGTATTGGCGGTGAATTTGAAGTCTGGACCAGTGAGGGAGAAAAGCGGATCTGGGATTTTAAAACTGCCCCTTTAAGCCGGGATGAAAAAGGACGCAAGCTGGTAATCAGCACCGCTGTCGATATCACCCGCCGTAAAAAAGCAGAAAAAGAACTGCAGAAGTTAAATGAAATTTACCGCACATTAAGTATGGTAAATCAGCTTATTGTCAGGGAAAGATCGCTGGATTGTCTGTTAGAAGAAGCAGCTCAGATCACTTCTGATTATGGTAGATATAAAAATATTTGGATAGGAAAAATTGGGCCGGCTCAGGATGAATTACAGATTTTAACTTCTACTGAGAACAATTGCCCCTTTATTGAAGCTGGTGAAGATTACAGCCTGAAACTGGAAGATTTGGCCCGGGATTTTAAAGATAAAATGATAATGGATGGTCAAAATAAATTGATTCAGAGTAGCTGTCAGGAAATCTCTGGTCTGGACCTGTCAATTTCCGAACACTGTGGCTCAAGAGCTTTTTTCCTGCTGGAAGTTATGGAAGAACCCTGGGGAGTATTTTCGTTCTGCTCAGCCGAGGCAGATCACTTTGACGAAACAGAGGTTAAACTACTGGATGAGCTGACTGGTGATATTTCACTGGGGATAGAAAAGATTATCAATGAAAAAATGAGGCTGGAGTCAGAAAAACGCCTCAAAGAAAGTGAAGAAAACTACCGCAGGCTATTTGAAAATTCTCCGGTAGGAATTTTTAAAACTACTTCTACCGGCCAGGTTAAAATGATCAATCCCCATATGGCTCAGCTTTTGGGATTTGATTCGATTTCAGAAACCATAACTTATTATAATGATCTAAAAAACACACTTTATGTTAATTCTGAACGCCGGGACCAGTTTTTAAATCAGCTAAAATCCGAGGGAATAGTCAGCAATTTTGTCTATCAGGCCTATGATAGATATCAAAATATTTTATGGCTGGAGATGAATGCTCGGGTCAGTGAAGAAAATGATGACGGCAGTTTTGAGATCGATGGTTTCTGCCGCGACATAACAGAGCGCCGTCAGAGCGAAGAGAAGATTCGCTATCTCGGTTTTCACGACAAACTTACCGGTTTATATAACCGTGCTTTTTTAGAAGAAGAAATAAAAAGAGTGGACACCGCCCGTCAGCTGCCGATCAGTATCATTATGGGTGATTTAAATAATTTAAAACTGATTAACGATACTTACGGCCACCAGAGTGGAGATCAGCTGATCCAAGAAGCAGCAGAAATTTTTAAAGAATCCTGTCGGGATGAGGATATCATTGCCCGCTGGGGTGGAGATGAATTTGTGGTCCTTTTACCACAGACCACAGCAGTTGAGAGTGAAAAAATAATTAAAAGAATCAATAGTTCTTTAGAGAAGGAAGAGGGAGAACTGCAGGTTTCAATTTCTCTGGGGACAGCAGTTAAAAATGATCCCGAAGATGAGCTGATGATTGTTTTAAGTCGGGCAGAAGACAGAATGTATAAGAATAAAATTGCCAGCCGCAAAAGTGCCCGCAGTAGTGTGCTTTCAGCCTTTTTGACATCACTAAAGGAGAAAAGCTCGGAAACTGAAGAACATGTGCACCGGATGAGCAGCCTGGCCAAAAATTTTGCTAGAGTGCTCGGCCTCTCTAATTCAGAACAGGACCGACTTTATCTCTTAACTCAGATGCATGACATTGGTAAGATAGCAGTTCCAGAAGAAGTTTTAAATAAAACTGATAAATTAAATGCTGAAGAATGGGAAATAATTAAAAAACATACCGAAACAGGTTTTAGAATAACTTCGAATATTGAAGATTTTGCTCATATCTCCTCAGAGATATTACACCACCATGAGCGCTGGGACGGTACAGGTTATCCCGAAGGGCTCAGCGGCAGAGATATCCCGCTGCTCTCGAGGGTGCTGACAATAGTTGATTCCTATGATGTAATGATCAGCGGTCGTCCTTATAAAGAGGCGATAACTGAAGCAGAGGCCTTAGCTGAACTTCAAAGCTGTGCCGGCAGTCAGTTTGACCCGGAACTGGTGGAGAAATTTATCGAAAGTTTAAATTGAACCCGGTACAAATGCACAGTTTTGGACCGGGTACAGGAGAAATAATTCACAAATTAAGGTGATAGAAAATGACAGATAATGAAAACAGAAAAGAACATATCGAAGCCCAGCTCAAGGAGCTTCCCCGTCAGCCCGGTGTTTATTTAATGAAAGATGAAACGGGAATGATCATTTATGTAGGGAAGGCTAAATCGCTCCGCAGCCGCGTCCGTTCTTACTTTCGCAAAAATGACCAGAGCTATAAGACCAGGATGCTGGTCAAATATATAGATGATTTTGATTATATTCTTACTGACACAGAAGTGGAGGCCTTTATTTTAGAGGCCAATTTAATTAAAAAACATCAGCCCAAATTCAATATCCGCCTCAAGGATGATAAAACTTATCCTTATATTAAAGTCACCAAGAATGTCGACTTTCCGCGGGTTTTTAAAACCAGGATTGTCAAAAACGATGGAGCCAAATATTTCGGGCCCTTTGCTGATGTAGATGCAATATATAAAACTCTGGATGTAATCAAGGATATTTTTAAGCTCAGAAGCTGCAAAAAAGAGCTGAAAGCTGATGACCCTGAAGACCGCCCCTGTCTGAACTATCACATTGATAAGTGCCTCGGGCCCTGTATTGGTGCAGTCAGTAAAGAGGATTATCATGAGCTGATTGACCAGGTCTGCCTTTTTTTATCTGGCAGACAGGAAGAACTCAAACAGCAGGTAGAAGAAAAGATGAAAGAAGCGGCAGCTGAGAGAAATTTTGAAAAGGCAGCCCGCTTTCGGGATGCCCTGGAAGCCTTTGCCAAGCTAAGTGAAAGCCAGAAGGTAATGACCGATAAAAATATTGATCAGGATGTGGTGGCTTTAGTTCAGGGAGAGAAAGACAATGCCTGTGCCCAGCTGCTTTTAGTCCGCAACGGCCGCCTGATCGGCCAGGAATACTTTATTCTGCAGGGAACCGAGGAAGAAACTGCGGCTGAAACCATGGCCTCATTTTTACAGCAGTACTATGAGCAGGCCGCCGGAATCCCGGATGAACTTTTATTGAACACCAAAATTAACTATCAGGAACTTTTAGCAGCAAGACTGGCAGATGTCAAGGGGAAAAAGGTGAGTATTCAGTATCCACAGAAAGGTGACAAAAAGAAGATGCTGGAGATGGCCGAGCGCAATGCCGAGCAGAATCTGAAAAAGGAAGATATTCGCAGTAAATATGAAAAACAGCGGACTTCTGGAGCTGTCGAGAAACTGGGAGAAATCCTGGGAATGGAAAATGAGCCCTATCATATTGAAGGATTTGATATTTCAAATATTCAGGGAACAGATTCTGTAGCATCAATGGTGGTCTTTAAAAACGGCAGACCCTCCAAACAGGATTACCGCCGCTTTAAGATTAAAACAGTTGAGGGACCTGATGATTTTTCCAGTATGAAGGAAGTTGTTGAGCGCCGCTATGCCAGACTGCTGCGCGAAGATAGAGAACTACCCGATTTAATTTTGATTGATGGTGGTAAGGGTCAGCTCAATGCCGCCTATGAAATTTTAGAGCTCTTAGGAATTGAGGATTTGTCGATAATTGGCCTGGCAAAAAAGGAAGAAGAAATTTTTAAGCCCGGTGAAAGTGACCCGATTACCCTGCCCCACCACACTCCAACCCTGCAGCTTTTGCAGCGGGTGAGAGATGAGGCCCACCGCTTTGCCGTCAGTTATCATCGTAAATTAAGGTCCCGCCGCTTGACCCATTCTATGCTCGATGAAATTCCAGGTGTGGGAGAAACCCGCAGAAATGCACTGCTGCAGCACTTTGGCTCACTGGCTAAAATAAGGGAGGCTAAGATCTGGCAACTGAAAGAGGTTGATGGGATCAGTGGTAAGACAGCGCGGAAGATCTACGATTATCTAAGAGAAAATATGAGAGCTTATTAACTAATTTATAGAAAAAATACTTAAATTAAAAAATAATTTTAATTTCTTGCAGGAGAATTAACTTCAGTCTTGAATATTTAATATAGAGTATCTGATATATCACATAAATTTTAGGAAGTGTAATAATGGCAATTAATAAAAAAAGCCTGACCGATCAGGTTTATTCAATGTTAAAAGAAAAAATACTAAATAGAGATGTGGATCTTGGTGAGCAGCTCAACACCAGGGAGATTGCAGAAGAACACGGGATTTCGCTGATGCCGGTTAGGGATGCTCTGCGCCGACTGGCAAATGAAGATCTGGTGGAAAACAGGCCTCGGGTTGGATTTTTCGTCAAAAATTTTTCCGAAGCAGAGGTCAATGATATTCTGGAAGTAAGAAAGATGCACGAGATTTACTGTCTTGATAATTATTTTGAAGAAATAGACCGGGGGGTAATCTCTGACCTCAAAGATAAATTTGAAAATGGTCATAAAAAATATTTTACCAGTTATGATAGCAAACTGCACAAGGAGATAGTCCTTGCTTCCCACAATAATTATTTAATTGACAGTTATCTAAAGATGATCAATCACTATACAATGCTTTTTAGCTATTTAAATTATAAGCGATCTGAAACTTCCCGCCAGGAGCATATAGATTTAATCGACTGTATTTTAAATGGAGATAAAGCTAAGGCAGAGAAGATATTATACCGCCACCTGGACAGGGTTAAAATTGCAGAAGATGCATCAATTAAAAACCGAGCTTAATAAAAAGCTGCAAATTTAATTTGCAATCTGCAGTTAAATATTGTAATATTAAAAATAGAAAGAATATTATCTACTAATAAATATAATTATGAATAAGCAAAGATAAGTCTTAATTAGAAATAATTAAGGAAATTTTTTGCTTATCTCTGATATATCACATATCAAATAGTAGATATACAATATCAGTAAAAATTACTAATAAGTTTAAACATAGAACATAAAATTACTGAGCACAAAGTTTTAAGCAGCTAAAAATTATCTTAACTTCAGTCAGGAGCTGATTATTTTGAAAATAACTAAACTGGAATTATTTAAAATTCCACCCCGCTGGCTTTTCCTTAAAATCTCAACTGACCAGGGGATTTCAGGCTGGGGAGAGCCAGTTGTTGAAGGAAAGGCTGATACAGTTAGGGCGGCAGTCAAAGAAATGGAAGACTATCTTATCGGTAGAAATCCTTTAGAGATTGAAGATATCTGGCAGACATTATATCGAGGTGCATTTTACAGAGGTGGCCCGGTTTTGATGAGTTCTATTGCAGGTATTGACCAGGCGCTCTGGGATATCAAGGGTAAGTTTCTTGAACAGCCGGTCTATGAACTCCTGGGAGGTAAGGTCAGAGATAAGGTGAGAGTTTATTCCTGGATCGGTGGAGACCGACCGGATAATGTTGCTCAGGCAGCTCAGCAAAAGCAAGATGCCGGTTTTACAGCAGTAAAAATGAATGGAACTGAGGAATTACATTACATAGATAGTTACACAAAAGTGGATCAGGCAGTTGCCCGGGTGGCAGCGATTAGAGATCAGCTCGGCCCTGATTTTGGGATAGCAGTTGATTTTCACGGCCGGGTTCATAAAGGAATGGCGCGCATCCTCTTTAAGGAACTGGAGCCGTTTCGGCTGATGTTTATCGAAGAGCCGGTGCTTTCCGAAAATATTGAAGCCCTCGCCACAATGGATACTTTTGGCATTCCAATTGCTCTTGGTGAGAGGTTATTCAGCCGCTGGGATTACAAAAAAGTATTTGAATTAAATAAAGTTGATATCATCCAGCCCGACTTGTCACATGCTGGAGGAATTTCCGAGGTTAGAAAAATTGCTGCCATGGCAGAAGCCTATGATACTGCAGTTGCACCTCATTCTCCGCTGGGACCAGTTAACCTGGCTGCAAGTTTACAGATTGATGCTGTTTGTCCAAATGTATTTATTCAGGAGCAGAGTCTGGGAATCCACTACAATCAGGGTAATGATCTGCTCGATTATCTTAAAAATAAAGAAGTTTTTAAATATAAAGCTGGCTATGCCGAAATCCCATCCCAACCGGGACTTGGAATCGAAATTAACGAAGAGCTGGTTCGAGAAAGAGCCAGAGACTCACATAACTGGAAGAATCCAGTCTGGCGGAATCAGGACGGCACAGTCGCTGAATGGTAAAAGCTGAGTTAGCTTATTATTTCTCTAAATCATAATTAGGAGAGAAAAAGATGAATAACATCAAATCAGAAATTGTCAGCCCGGGTAAATACCTGGCGCAGGAGGAAATTGAAGACTATTTAAATAAACTGGCTGCAGAGATAAAAGCTGCTGGAGTGGAAAGTTTGCTTTTGATTCCACCTGATTACAGCCGCAAGTCTTCAGCTCTGGGGCCTCTAACCGAGACCCTCTATTTTAAACTGGCTGATCAGATAGCAGAGATAAAAGTTTTACCTGCCTCTGGAACTCACGACCCAATGGACCGTGAATCTTTAAAGGCAATGTTTGGCGAAATTCCAGCTGCTGCCTTTCTGGCTCACAACTGGCGAACTGAAACAATTAAAGTTGGCGAGATTCCAGCAGCAAAGATGAAAGAATTTTCCGAGGGAGAATTAACTGAGGCAATTCCTTTAGAAATAAACAAACACTTATTTGACGACAAATTTGATCTGATAATTTCCATCGGCCAGGTTATTCCGCATGAGGTAGTGGGGATGGCAAATTACACTAAAAATATAGTGGTCGGCTGTGGCGGTAATCAGATTATTAATAAATCACACTTTTTGGGAGCACTGGCAGGAATGGAAAAAATAATGGGTAAGGATCACTCACCTGTTAGAAAGTTATATGATTACTGCCAGCGTCAATTTCTCGATCAGCTGCCGCTCCTTTATTTGATGACTGTTAATTCTCCGATCAGCGACCAGAAAACAGGCTTAACAGAAATCAAGGGAATATTTACAGGCAGCAGCAGAAAAAGCTTCGAAAAAGCAGTAGCTTTAAGCCAGCAGGAAAATATTATAAAGGTAGAAAAACCGCTGCAAAAAGTGGTGGTTTACTTAAAAGAAGATAAATTTAAAAGCACCTGGATTGGTGGCAAGGCAATTTATAGAACCAGAATGGCAGTTGCTGATGGAGGAGAGCTGATCATTATTGCTCCTGGGATTCACAAATTCGGTGAGGACCAGGAGATAGACAGACTGCTCCGCAAGTATGGCTACCGCGGCACAGAAATAACTCTGGATTATCTGCATAAAAATAAAGACCTACAGGAAAACCTTTCTGCGGCCGCTCATTTGATCCACGGTTCTTCGGAAGGAAGATTTACGATTTCCCTGGCTTCGCCCAAACTAAGCCAGCAGGAAATAGAAAATATAAATTTTAATTATTTAGATTATCAGCAAACTATTGAAAAATATAAAATAGATGAGTTAGAAAATGGTTTTAATCATGTTAATGGAGAAGAGATCTTTTATATCAATAATCCGGCAACAGGGTTGTGGATATATCAAGATAAATAAGTAAAAAAGGAGCAAGTTTATAATCCTATAAGCCCTTATAAAAATAAAATGATGGAGGTGGTGCGAAAATAAGGGAGTTAAATTTTGAATAATGAAGATCACAGTTTAATAAAATTAGCATTTTGGAATCAATTAGAATTAAAAATTATTAAAAAATAACAACAAACTATTTAGGGGGAAATTATCTTGAGAAAAAAATTAATGTTTAGTTTATCACTTGCTCTTTTATTAGTCTTAACCTTTACTGCCAGTTCATTTGCCCAGGAATACACAATTAACGCTGGTATCGGTCTTAATGACAAGTCAGCCCAGTATAAGTCACTGGAATACTTTAAAAAGTTAGTTGAAGAAAGAAGTAACGGCGAAATTAAAGTTAATCTTTATCACTCCAGTCAGCTTGGTGACGATAGAGAAATGATGGAAGCACTGCAGATGGGTACTCAGCAGATGACCTGTCCATCTACTGCTCCAATTGCTCCTTTTGTAAATGGTTTTAAAGTATTTGACCTGCCTTTCTTATTCCCAACTCACGAAGCGGCAGATTATGTGCTTGACGGACCAGTTGGTCAGGATCTGTTAAAGCAGTTAGAAGATGAAGGTATTGTCGGCTTAGCTTACTGGGAAAATGGATACCGTCAGTTAACAAATAGTGTAAGACCTGTTGAATCTCCTGAAGATGTTGAGGGTTTAAAAGTTAGAACTATGGAAAATCCTATGCACTTAGCTGCCTGGGAAGAAATGGGAGCTAACCCTACACCTATGGCATTTGGTGAATTATTCTCAGCTATGCAGCAGGGTGTTGTAGACGGTCAGGAAAACCCATGGGGTACAATTTACTTACAGAACTTCTATGAAGTTCAGGACTATACAACAGACACAGGTCACGTATATTCTCCATTTGTTTTAATGATTTCCAAGCAGTTCTATGACAAGCTGCCTACAGATTTACAACAGGTAGTTAAAGTTGCAGCTATAGAAGCAAAGCACCACAACAGAAGAACTAATAGAGCTATGAATGCTGAATACTTAGAAGAGTTAAAAGATGTTATGGAAGTAACTATTCTAACTCCTGAGCAGAAAGCAGAATTCCAGGAAGCAGTTCAGCCTGTATATGATCAGTTTAAAGAAGAAATTGGTGCAGATTTAGTAGAATCTGTACAGCAGCAGGTTAAGGAATTTCAGGCTCAGCAGTAATTAAGAGGACTGAAATTCAACAGAATATATAAATAAGAGGGGAAAAATCCCCTCTTATTTAATATAAACTTTGGGGGGAAGAAGATATGAAGGATAGTAAACTTTTTAAGATATTTTTTGGTTTTTATAAATTTATTCTGATTGCTTTAACTATTACAATGTTTGTAATAGTAGGATCCAATGTTTTCAGCCGTTTTGTTTTAAATAACTCTCTGGGCTGGGCAGATGAACTGGCTCGATTTGTTTTTATCTGGATTTCTTTTTTGGGTGCTGTACTGGCTTATGGTACCAATGATCATGTAGGCTTAAATTTTGTGATTGCCAAAATTCCGTCTGCAAAAGCACAAAATCTCGTGAGTATTATTTCCGATATTTTTATTATGTCAGTTTTAGCTATTATAACATATTATGGTTATATTGTTGCTACTTCAGCAACCAATGTTTCACCGGCCTTATATATTCCAATGACTCTTGTTTATTCTGTAGTTCCAGTCAGTGGACTGCTGATGATGGTCATTAACTTATTTAAAATAAAAAAACATATAAATTTATTTAGAGAAGATAAAAAAGAAAAATTCGAAGTAATTGACGAAAGTGGGGGTGCTCAATAATGCTCTGGTTATTTTTAGGAACTTTATTTTTATTTGTGCTGACTGGGATTCCAGTTGTTTTTGCACTGGGATTATCAAATATCGCAATCATGAGTGCGATGGATTTACAGTTTATGGTTCTACCAGCTAAGATGATTTCCGGGATGAACAGTTTTCCACTTTTAGCTATACCATTTTTTATGTTTGTGGGGGAGATAATGAATCACGGTGGTATTGCTAAGAGGCTGGTAAACTTTGCTGATGCAATAGTTGGTCATATTACAGGTGGTCTGGGTCATGTAAATATCCTGGCCAGTATGTTTTTTGGTGGAATCTCGGGCTCTGCAATTGCTGATACAGCAGCCATTGGCGGGCTTTTAATTCCTCCGATGATTGAGCAGGATTACCCGGCAGATTATTCGGCAGCTATCACAGCTTCTTCAGCTGTAATTGGAATTATTATTCCACCAAGTATTCCTTTTATTCTTTACGGTATAATAACTAATACCTCCATTGCTCAGTTATTTATGGCCGGAATTATTCCTGGAATAATTGTTGGTCTATCTTTAATGGCCACAACCTATTTTACAACCAAAAAACACGATTATGGTCATATTGTAGATTCAGAACAGGTTGCAGAATTCACTTTAAAAAGACTCTGGGATACTTTTAAGGAAGCAGCTCTTGCTTTAACTATTCCCTTTTTAGTAGTAGGTGGAATTTTAGGTGGAGTATTTACAGCAACTGAAGCCGGAGCCGTAGCAGCCTTTGTGGCACTTCTGCTGGCTTTATTTGTTTACAAAGAGGTTACAGTTAAAGATCTGCCTGATATTTTACTGGCCACAGCCAAAACAACAGCAATCGTTCTTTTCTTATGTGGAATGGCTATGGTTACTGCCTGGCTTTTAACTGTTGCTCGAGTTCCCTTTAATCTGGCAACAATGCTGACAAATCTGACTGACTCTACACTCGGAATTTTATTAATCACAAATGTTTTACTATTTTTAGTTGGTTTTGTAATGGACTTAACTCCTGCAATGTTAATTTTAGCCCCAATTTTACTGCCGGTAATGGAACAGGTTGGTATTGATCCGGTCTATTTTGGAGTTATTATGTCAATCAACCTAGGAATTGGACTGATTACTCCACCCGTAGGAACAGTTTTATATGTTGCCACTGGAGTTGCTAATATCACGCTGGAGGACCTGGTTAAATCAATACTGCCCTTCTTATTTACGCTGCTGGCAGTGCTGGGATTACTAATTGCTTTTCCCCAGCTGGTAATGTTTATTCCTAATTTAATGCGCTAAAAATTAATTTATGCTGAAATATTTAAAAGGAGTTGGTTTGATTGCTAAGAAGTCAGGAAATTAGAAAACAGGGACCAGAAATTGATGCTCTGCGGATGGGAATGGACTGGAAGGCAGAAGACTTAGATAAGATGCAGATTGTAATTGCCAATACATATGGTAATGGCCACCCGGGAAGTTTTCATCTTGATAAATACGTAAATATCTTAAAAGAAGAATTAAAATTAAATGAAGTAATGGGAAGTAGAATGACGACTTCAGATATCTGTGATGGTATAGCTCAGGGCCATGATGGGATGAATTATTCCCTTGTTTCCAGAGAAATGATCGCCAATATGGTTGAGATTCAGGCGATGGCAGCACCTTATGATGGAATTGCCTTATTTTCCAGCTGTGATAAATCGGTGCCTGCTCATCTGATGTCAATCATGCGCCTTGATTTACCGGCTGTGCACATTCCGGGTGGCTCGATGGCTCCGGGGCCTGACGGCTTAACCCTGGAAATGATCGGTACCTATTCTGCCGAACTGCAGCGGGGTGAGATTACAGAAGAGGAATTTAAACAGTATCAGTACTCTGCCTGCCCAAGCTGTGGTGCCTGTCAGTTTATGGGTACAGCTTCCACAATGCAGCTGATGGCAGAAGCTCTGGGGCTTGCACTTCCCGGGGCAGCTTTAGTTCCTTCTACCAGCCCTGCTTTAGAAGCGATGACAAAAGAGTCAGGCCATTATCTAATTGAACTGGTTAAAAAAGGTTTAAAACCCTCAGATATTATTACCCGCAAGTCATTCGAAAATGCGATAATGATCCATGCAGCTATCGGCGGCTCGACCAATGCCCTGCTCCACCTGCCGGCTATCGCCCATGAGTATGGTATCGAAATTGAGCTGGATGAATTTGATGAAATTCACCGCCGAGTACCCTTTATCGCCAATGTTAAAACAAGCGGTCAGTATCCGACCCATTATTTCTGGTATGCAGGTGGACTGCCGGCAGTAATGAAGGAACTTAAAGATTATCTGCATTTAGATCAGCTGACAGTAACCGGAAAAACTCTGGCTGAGAATCTTGCAGAACTTGAAAAATTTGATAGTTATCTAAAATATATGGAAAGTGAAGCTCCTGCCAACCTGCCGGATGATGTGATTTATCCTGCTGCTGTCCCTCTAAATCAAGAAGGCTCGGTGGCAATTCTAAAAGGTAATCTGGCCCCGATGGGTGCGGTTGTTAAACATTCAGCAGTTGAGCCAGAAATGCACGAGTTTGTCGGTCGGGTAAAGGCTTTTGATACAGAAGAAGAGGCCTTAGAGGCTGTTTTATCTGGAGAAATTGTCTCCGGTGATGCAGTAATCATCCGTTATGAAGGACCAAAGGGAAGCGGAATGCCCGAAATGTTTTACACCAGTGAGGCCATAGCTTCAGATGAAGTTTTAAATACTTCGACAGCTTTAATTACAGATGGCCGCTACTCCGGTGCCACCCGCGGGCCGGCAATTGGGCATGTTTCACCCGAAGCAGTTGATGGTGGTCCAATAGCACTGGTTGAAGATGGAGATCTTTTAGAAATCAATATTCCGGAGCGGAAGTTAAATGTAATCGGTATAGCCGGCGAAGAAAAAACTGAGGAAGAAATAGATGAAATCCTGGCTGCCAGAAGAGAAAAGTGGCAGCAGCCTGAGCCTAAATTTAACCGGGGTACTTTAGGCTTATATGTCCGCCATGCTGTACCGGCTGCAAAAGGAGCTTATATCGGTCTGGAATAATTCATAGCTAGCTTAAAAATAAATTATTAAATTTAAAGGCAATAATTTTAAAAATGAGGTGAAAAATATGGCTAACAAAGTTCACTTAGACCCCCAGACTGCTTATCTGCAGGCTGCACCGGCTCAGTATATCAACGAAAAAGGTATTTTAAAGAAGGCCGGAGCCTATGTCAGTGAATGGGGAGAAAGAGTTTTAATCAGTGGTGGTGTGCGAGCACTTAAAGCTGCAGAAAATGAACTAACTGAGTCTTTAGATGAATACGGAATTTACTGGGAGAAAAATGTTTTTAAAGGTGAAGTTTCCCAGTCAAATATGGAGATTATAAAAGAAAAAGCAGAGAAGATGAATGCCGATCTGATCATTGGGGTCGGGGGAGGAAAGGCAATCGATACTGCCAAAGCAGCTGCCGAAGATCTGCGCCTCCCGGTGGCAGCAGTGCCGACAATTGCAGCTACCTGTGCTGCTGGTTCAGCCTTTGCCGTGATTTATACAGAGGACGGCCAGTTTGAGCGGGATTATTTTATGACTCAAAACCCCCGCCTGGTAATGGTTGACCCTGAGATTATAGCGGAAGCACCGGCCAAATATCTAAAATCTGGTATTTTAGACTCTCTTGCCAAGTGGTATGAGGGTAAGGCTGTAGCCAGTGGAATAGAAGATCCCAGTCTGGAAACAGTAGTCGCTATGAATCTGGCAGAAATTTTATATAATAAGATGCGGACTGAGGCGATTACAGCTGTTGAGCAGTGTGAAAATAATGAACTGGGTCCAGAGCTAAAAGAAGTTATTGATTTAAATATTTATCTGACTACAATTATTCAGAGCCTGGGCCAGAATACCTCCCGGGGAGCAGCAGCCCACGGTATTCACAATGGCATGACCGCAATTCCCGAATCACATGAACTTTTACATGGTTTAAAAGTTGGTTATGGAATTATTGTCCAGCTCTATTTAGAAGAAAAATCGCAGGAATATATAGATGATGTAATTGACTTCTTTAGTCAGCTGGGGTTGGTTCCCTCATTTAAAGGTCTGGGACTGCCCTTTACTGAAGAAAATCTTGAAAAAACAGCGGCCAAATCGGTTAACGATACAGTAATGCTAAAAATGCCGATTAAAGTTACAGAAGAGATGATTATTAAGGCTATGAAGAAGGTAGAGGCAGAAGTCAATTAGTTTAAATTAAAAGTTAATAAAATTTCTCCCTCCGAGGAATTTAAAAAAAGCCAGTCCCCTAAGTGTAGGGGCTGGCTTTGCTTTTTTAAGGTATAATAAATCCTGCAGCTGCAAAATGAGTATCTAAACTTAGAGCGTATTTAAGCTCAAGTCCATTCATAACTGCAAAAGAAGTAGCATCAACATAACTGAATTTCTGATCTTGATAGTCTTTAAGTATTTTTAGAGCTTCTTTTTCAAATTTTTCTTCAACAAAGACTTTTTTGATCATCATTGATTTGTTAATTAGCTCAATAAATTTAAAAGGTGGCTCATTGTTTTTGATTCTATATCTAAGCAGAGTAAAAGTTTCTCCAAGCACCTGATTGGAAATGATTAAGGTATTATTATTTTCTAAAAGAGCCTGATAAATTTCTTTTATCTTTGCATGCTCCTGCTCTTTTTTATTTAAGAGAGCAAACCAGGCACTGGTGTCCACGAAAACAGACTTATTTTTAAGTTCTAAAAATGGATTTGATTTATTCATCAGCAATCGTCTTTTCGCCATATAAATATTGATCATGATTTCTCGCAATATCACTATTACTAAGCTCTTCATCGATTAAACCTATCAGTTCATAGGCGGAATCTTTTTCTAAGGGCAGCTTTTCTTTTAAAATTTTGTTGACACCCTCTCGAACCAGAGATGCTTTGGAAACACCCAGCTTTTCAGAAATTATTCCCAGCTTTTCATTTGCCTCCTGATCAATATAAAACTGAAGTCTTTCTTTTTTTTTACTCATATTTATCACCTCTAATAAAAATATACATATACATCTATCTACTTATAATTATACATCTAAATCTAAACAATTACAAGCAAAAGAAAAATCGCCCCTGAGGGCGATTAAGTTAAACTAAAATATTTAATTATCCGTCATACTTATAAAAAGATTGAAATATCTTATCCAGCCCATATTTTTCCGGTGAAAAAATATATTCAGTGTTGCCGAGGAAAAAGTAGCCTCCCGGATTTAAAACTGAGGTGAATTTCTTAATCAGCTGGTCTTTCATATCCTTAGTCAGGTAGATAAAAAAGTTGCGGCTTAAAATTAAATCCCAGTCATTTTTAAAACGGGCGTTGATTAAATCTGTCTGCTCAAAATTAACCAGCCGCTTAATTTCCGAGCTTAAGGCATAAGTTTTGCCGTCACTGCTTTCCTTAAAATATTTGTCTAAAATTTTATCTGAGACATTTTTTAAGGAATTTTCTTTGTATTCTGCTTTGCGAGCAGTATCTAAAATTGTATGGTCTAAATCTGTAGCATAGATTTTAAATTTAGTTGGACTGACTCCCATTTCTTTTAAAATAATGGCCAGTGTATAGGGCTCTGAGCCGTTAGAGCAGGGAGCACTCCAGATATTAACCTTTTTCTTATCCTCAAATAATTTTGGAAAAACTTCTGTCTTTAAAAACTCAAAATTCTCCGGGTTGCGGAAAAATTCCGAGGTGTTGATCGTAAAGTGGTTTAAATAGGCCTCTTTAAACTCACCGTCATTTTTAATCAAATCAAGGCACTGATCAAAATCTTCCACCTGATATCTGCGCATCAGACTCTTAGTTCTTCTCTCTACTCGATCCAGCTTGTAGCCGTCCAGATCAATATTTAAAATTTCCTTTGCCTGGTCCTTAAATTCTGTAAAATTGATCCCCATTAATATTTATCCCTCCACAATTTCTGTGATTCTGCTGCCAATTTCATCTATTCTCTTGATTTCATGATAGGCGTCAGCCTTTGCTGCAGCTGAAGGCATACCATAAACCAGTGCAGTCTCTTTAGACTCTATTATACCATATCCACCATTATTTACAATCGCCGACATTCCTTCAGCCCCATCGTGACCCATTCCGGTCAGAATAACTCCTAAGAGCCTCTCACCACTGAAGTGATCGGCAAGACTCTTCATCATATAGTCAACACAGGGGCGAACACCGTGCAGTCTTTCTTTCTGATTCAGCCGCACCCGGCCCTGCTCGTCAATTTCTAAATGGTAATCTCCCGGGGCTAAAAGTCCGTGGCCTGGCTGGAGACGGTCACCTTCTGCAGCTTCCTTAATTTCAAGTCCGGAGATATTGTTTAATCTCTCGGCTAAGGTCTCTGTAAAACCGGCCGGCATATGCTGAACAATCACAAAAGCGGCAGCAGAGTTTTCGCCAATATCAGCAAAAAGTTTATTTAAAGCCCGCGGTCCGCCGGAAGATGAGCCTACCGCCACAATTGGAAAGTCGCTGCTTTTTTTAATAGACTTTTTGCGGTGCTTTCTATTTTTAAGCCTACCATTTGAATCAGCAGCTGCCTTTAACTTACGCAGCAGTTCTTCTTTGATCGAGTCAATATTTAAAGAAATCGAACCTGAAGGTTTGGGGATGAAGTCAAAAGCTCCCAGTTCCAGGGCCCTAAATACTGTTTCGCGGTTATCAAGGGCACTGACCATAATTACCGGAATCTCAGGGTATTTGTCTTTAACAATCTCTAAAGTTTCAAGCCCATTCAGTTTCGGCATCTCAACATCAAGCATCAAAAGGTCCACATCTATTTTTTTCAATTTACGGAGGGCATCCTGGCCGTTATAAGCGGTTGCTGCAACTTTTAGCTCTGCGTCTTTTTCAATAGTATCTGAAAATATTTTCCGCATAAAAGCAGAATCATCACAGATTAAAACTTTAAGCATTATTTTAACCTCCTTTTAGTCTCTGTCTCTAAATAATATATTCTTTGTCTGCCTTAAAAAACCTCTTTAAAATATCTGATAATCCCGGGTTAAATTATCGAAGTCTGCTGAATTTGTCAAAAAATGTCCTAAAAACTCTGGAGCCTTAAATGACTCTGTGTTATAATATAGATAACAGAAATTTTGAAATAATACTTAATTTTAAGTTTTTAGAAAATATCTGATAGGGAGTGAATTAAATGGATCTCATAAATTGTAAGGAATGCGGCAAATTATTTTCTTCCAGCGGCCAGAAAGTATGTCCTGACTGCCGCCAGAGTGAAGAAGAGAAGTTTCAGCTGGTTAAGGAATATCTCTGGGAAAATCCTAATTCAACTGTCAAAAAAGTTTCTGAGAAGACAGGTGTCGAAGAAGAGCTGATTATCAAGTTTATGCGCGAGGATAGGCTTGCTTCCGAGGGGCTGGTTGTAGATTACAGCCTCAAATGTAAGCGCTGTGGAACTGAAATTAAATCTGGATTGTTCTGTAAGAGCTGCCGGACAAAAATGATCAGCGACTTTAATCAGGGTGATGAGCCGGAGGAAGAGCGGAAAAGCAAAAGTGAAAAGATGTTTTTAAAGGATCGCTTTAAAAGAAATTAATAGAATACCTATTCTGTAAACAGGAATTTAAAGCATCAGGCTGAAAAAAAGCTAAAAAATGAAGCTTAATTTTCAGTCTGATTATTTTTTGTTAAACAATTTTCGAAATAATCTTTTAATTTAATTAGGATATGATATAATAATAAGTGGAGTCGAGTTTTTTCATTTAATTCGAATTCGATTTAGTGAAATTTTAAAAATCAGAAAATTCGCTCAGTGGGGGTGGTATCAGGATAGTCGTAAATTGAGATTTTATTTTAACATTTGTTAAAGTCTGAATAAAAAAATAAGGAGGACAAAAAATGTTATTGAAAAAAAGTGCTTTGTTGAGTGTAATGGTAATGGTGGCTTTGCTTTTTGTCTTCAGTTTTTCAGCAATGGCTCAGGATGAGGAAGTAGAAATTTTCAGCTGGTGGACCGGTGGTGGAGAAGAAGAGGGGCTCAATGCTTTGATTGATGTTTTTAATGAAAATTATCCCAACATTGAAGTCATTAATGCTACAGTTGCTGGAGGTGCAGGTGCCAATGCAAAAGCTGTACTAAAGACCAGAATGGTAGGAGGAAACCCTCCAGATTCATTCCAGGTTCACGGTGGAGCAGAATTAATTAATACTTATGTTGAAACTGGTATGATGGAGCCGATTACCGGACTGCTGGAAGAATGGGGAGTTAAAGACAAATTTAATCAGCAGATACTTGAGATGACAAGTTATGAGGGAGAAATTTATGCTGTACCGCTTGATGTCCATCGCGGTAATGTAATGTTCTCCAACAAGCAGGTACTTGAAGAATATAATATTGAACCTCCAACTGATATGGAAAGCTTTTTGACAGTATTAGAAGACTTATCTAAAACTGATGTTATACCACTTGCTCTTGGAGATACCAATAAATGGACAGCAACTCATATCTTTGAGACGATTCTGGTAGCCAAACTTGGTGCTGAAGGTTATAATGGACTCTGGAATGGAGAAACTGCTGCTGATGATCCCAGAATTAAAGAGGCAATGGTTTACTTTGATAAATTAATGCAGTATGTTAACGAAGATCACTCTGCTCTTACCTGGCAGGATGCCACTCAGCTGGTTCAAAATGGAGAAGCTGCCTTTAATATTATGGGTGACTGGGCAGAAGGATATTTAAAGACATTAGGCTGGAGACCTGGTAAAGAATTTGGCTGGCAGGCAGTTCCCGGTACAGAAGGCACATTTATGGTAGTTACTGATACCTTTGGCCTGCCTAAAGGTGCACCACATCCAGAAAACGCTAAAAAATGGTTAAAAACTGTTGCTTCTCTGGAAGGACAGGATACCTTTAATCCTATTAAGGGTTCAATTCCTGCCCGTTTGGATGCAGATAAGAGTAAATATGATGCTTATCTAACAGATTCCATGAATGATTTTGCAGAAAATACTCTTACTCCTTCTATTGCTCATGGTTCTGCAGCTCCAGAGGGCTTTATCACTGCTCTTAATGATAACATTAATGGTTTAGTTACTACTGGAGATGTTGAGGGTTCTTTTGAAGAATTCCAAAAAGATATGGCAGAATATGTAAGATAAAGGAAACCTGGTAAAGCAAAAAATTTAGTGGTTAATCAACCAGGATTTGCAAAAATACCTCCCCTCCTTAAGCAATTGAGGAGGGGAAGATTTTTATGGAGTGATATAATATGAAAAGAAAACATAAAGAGTCTCTAACTTCACTAGCTCTTTTATCACCTTCCCTGATTACTCTGGCTATTTTTGTCTATGGGTTTATTGGGCGCAGTATTCGAATATCATTATTGGACTGGGATACTTTTAGAAAATTTATCATGAAAGCAGAAGATTATGTGGGTTTAGAAAATTATATTAGTCTTTTTCAGGAAGAAAGATTCCAGACTGATCTCTGGAATACACTCTATTTTACTCTCTTTTTTATTCTTGGCTGTCTGGTAATCGGTATTTTATTATCTGTACTTTTAAATAATAAACCAAAAGGGAACTACTTTTTTCAAAATCTTTTTCTGTTTCCAATGGCGATTTCTTTTGTTGTGACTGGTACTGTCTGGCGCTGGATCTTTTCTCCAGGCCGTCTACCTAATGACCCTCGTGGAATAAATCTTCTTTTCGAGCGGTTGGGTCTTGAGAGTTTACAGTGGGGATGGTTTACCAGTACCTTCAGCTTCCTAAATTTTAATGTGGCCCTGATTGCTGTAATTGTTGCAGCTGTCTGGCAGTTTTCTGGTTATACAATGGCCATGTGGCTGGCTGGTCTGCGCGGTATTGATCAGCAGCTGATTGAGGCAGCAAGAATTGATGGTGCCAGTAAGTGGCAGGTTTTTACTCAAATACTATTTCCGATCCAGAAGCCGATTACACTTTCGGCTATTATCATTCTGGCTCATGTATCCCTTAAAGCCTTTGCTTTAATCTATTCGATGACAGGTAGTGGTCCAAATAATGTAACAGATATACCTGCAATCTATATGTTTGAAGCAACTTTTAGATCCAATCGTTATTCAACCGGTTCGGCTATTGCAATTGTATTATTAGCTATGGTAGGAGTGCTCATAATACCTTATCTGGTTAACAGCTTTAAGGAGGATGGCCAATGAATAAAAAAACAACAAAAGAGAAGGTTCTTACTTATCTGACTCTAATATTATTTGCTGTATTTTTTCTGGTGCCGATGTATGTGCTTTTATCTACCAGTTTAAAAAGTTTTTCAAATGTTTCGATTAAAACAATGTGGCAGCTTCCTGTTGACTATTCTTTTGGTGGTTTTTTGCAGGCTGCTAAAGAACTGGCTCCCAATGTTATAAACAGTTTCTATCTTGTGATTCCTGCTACTCTTATTTCCGCCATGCTGGGATCTTTAAATGGTTATGTTTTATCTCACTGGAAGTTTAAGGGCTCTGATATACTTTTTGCTTTAATTTTATTTGGAATGTTTATCCCCTACCAGAGTGTTTTATTTCCACTGGTGCTTTTTATGCAGTCTATCGGGCTTTACGGCTCAATTCCTGGTTTGATTTTAGTCCATGTTGTTTACGGACTGCCGATTACAACCCTGATGTTTAGAAATTATTACAAAGATGTACCGGATGCACTGACAGAGGCAGCAAAGGTTGATGGAGCAAATATTTTCAGTATTTATCGCCACATCTTTTTTCCTATTTCTATTCCTTCTTTTGTTGTTGTTTTCATCTGGCAGTTTACAAATATCTGGAACGAATTTCTCTTTGCTGTAACATTGACTAAGACTCAGAGTCAGCCGATTACAGTAGCTTTAGTTAATCTTGCTGGAAGCCAGGTTGTAGAGTGGAATGTACAGATGGCGGCTGCTTTACTGACTGCTCTGCCCACACTTTTAGTTTACATTTTCTTTGGCAAATACTTTATTAAAGGTATGCTGGCTGGATCTGTTAAGGGTTAAATTATAGTTTTAAAATATAAGAATGAAAATTAAAGTAGAAAAATTAAATAGAAAAATTAGATATACTCAGTCTTAATTCAGGCTGAGTTTTATCTTTATAGACTCTGCTGATCTTGAACAGCTCAAATTCTGTTTATTTTAAAAGGGATTACATCTTTTTTCGAGAAAGAAATATTATAGAGAAATAGCTTAAAATAAATTGTATAAAAAGCTGTTTTTGGATTATTTAAATTTTAGAGGAGTGATTTGCTAATGAAAAAAATTAAATGGGGGATTTTAGGTTGTGCCAATATAGCACGTAAGGCAGTTATTCCGGGAATTCTGGGAGCAGATAATTCAGAATTACATGCTGTTGCCAGCCGGAGTAAGGAAAAAGCAGCTGATTTTGCGGAAGAATTTGGGGCTGCAGTTTATTATGATGATTACGATAAGTTGCTGGCAGACGAAGAAATTGAGGCGGTTTATATTCCACTGCCAAATGGTTTACACAAAGAGTGGACCATCAAGGCAGCAGAAGCAGGTAAGCATATTTTATGTGAAAAACCACTTTCCGGCAAGAGTAAAAAAGAAGCAGAAGAGATGTTTACAGCGGCTGAGAACAACGGGGTTAAACTGATGGAAGCCTTTATGTACCGCTTTCAGCCCTTTGTGATTAAGCTTAAGGAAATGGTTGACGATGGTGTTATTGGTGAGATTAAGGAGATCAAAAGTAATTTTGCTTTTGATATTAGTGACCGCACCGGTGATATCCGCCTCAGTCCGGAGCTGGATGGAGGAGCCTTAAATGATATCGGCTGCTATACAGTTAATGTTTCTCGCTATTTGATGAACGGCATGCCGAGCAAAGTTGCCAACTTCTTTCAAAAAGAAACGGCTGAGGGAGTTGACTTAAGCGGTAGTGCCACTCTCTATTTTGAAGGTGGAGCATTTGCCAGCCTCTATTACAGCCTTAATTCCTATAACGAGCAGGACCTCGAAGTTGTTGGAACTGAAGGCATAATTAGAATTCCCGGCTTTTTCTCCTGGCTGGAGGATAATTATTTTCTGCTGGACAAAAATGGTGAGGTAGAGAGAATACCGGTTGAAACTGGAGAACAGTACCGGCTGGAAGTGGAAGCCTTTGCCAGAGCTCTGCTCTATGAGGAAGAGGTACCGCTGAAGATAGAAGAGGAAACATATGCCAATCTTGAGGTCATGGATGCCATGCGCAGATCGGCTGCAGAAGATGTGATTGTTAAGCTTTAGTATAGTTTTTCACATAAATTTCTTCAGATAACTGGATTTTTTGGCTGAAATCAAATACAATAATAACAATAAGATTTTTAAGCTCATTAAAACTAATTTGCTAACTAAAAGAATTTGATTTTTACAGTCATTACTGACAGGAGGTTGAATTGTGGAGATAGGAAAAGTTAATCAGCTAATAGAAAAGTTACTGGTATATGGAGAGGTCAATGATCTGCTGGGTGACTGGGATCGAGTGGCAGCCCGCAATCAGATCAGAGATATTTTGGAAATTAAGGAGAGCCCGGAGCCGGCTTTAACTGAAGATGATTTTGAAGTTCCGGCTGAGCCGCAGGTTTTACTGGATCCTCTGCTTGATTTTGCAGTTGAAAAGGGACTGATTGAGGATCGAGTTACAGAAAGAGATCTTCTGGATACCAGAATCATGGGAGCAATGACACCCCGCCAGTCTGAGATTGGACGCCGCTTTTATGAGACCGCCGAAAAAGAAGGAATCAAAAGGGCGACCAATGAGTATTATCATTTTGCTAAAGCCAGCAATTATATTCGTCAGGCCAGGATTGCCAGAGATTTAAACTGGAAGGCCGAAAGTGACTACGGTCAGATTGAGATTACTATTAATTTATCCAAACCGGAAAAGGATCCGGATGAGATTGCAAAAGCCAAGGAAGAGCCGCAGAGCAATTATCCGAAGTGCTATCTCTGTCTGGAGAATGTTGGTTATCCTGGAACTTTCAGTCATCCAGCCCGTCAGAATCACCGGGTTGTACCTTTAAAACTGCAGAATGAAGACTGGTTTTTACAGTATTCTCCTTATGTTTACTACAATGAACACTGTATAGTTTTCCATAAAGAACATATTCCAATGCAGATCGATAAAAATACTTTTGCCGTGCTGCTGGACTTTATCGACCAGCTGCCTCACTATTTTATCGGCTCCAATGCCGATCTGCCGCTGGTTGGTGGTTCAATCTTAAACCATGACCACTACCAGGGAGGCCGTCATATCTTCCCGATGGAAGAGGCAGAGGCGGAAGAATTTTATCAGCATCCAACCTTTCCCGAGGTTGAAATCAGCCGGGTTAAGTGGCCGATGTCAGTGATCCGCCTCAAAGCTGAAGTGAGAGAAGATATTATCAATCTGGCCGCCAAAATTTTAGAAAACTGGCGTCAGTATTCTGACCCGGATCTTGATATTCTAGCTTTTTCTCAGGTTGGAGGCAAACAGAAGGCCCACAACACAATTACTCCTATTGCCCGTAAAAAGGATGGAGTCTATGAGCTGGATCTGGTGCTCAGAAATAACCGGAAGAGTGAAGAATATCCAGCCGGAATTTTTCATCCCCATGCAGATTTACACCACATTAAAAAGGAAAATATCGGCCTGATCGAGGTTATGGGAAGAGCTATTCTGCCCGGCCGTCTGAAGAAAGAGCTGAACTGGATTTCAAGTTATCTAAGTGGTGATCTGGAGCTGGAAGAGCTAAAAGCAAAGGAAGGTCTGGAAAAACACTTAGACTGGATTGCGGAGCTGAAAAAGGAGTATGGAATCAATTTAAGTGAAGAAGAAGCCGAGAAAGTTGTAGAAGTCGAGGTTGCTAATAAATTCAGCCGGGTGCTTGAGGACGCCGGTGTTTATAAGAATAATTCAATAGGATATAAGGGCTTTGAGCGGTTCCTGGAGAGTGTGGGAATTGAGCCTTCAGAGCTATAATCTAAGAAGGAAGTGTTAGAGTATGAGTAAATTTAATTTAAATGCAATTGATTCTTACAGTTATGAACCCTTAAGAAAACAGGTCTATAAGGTGCTGAGAGAGGCAATCTTAAAGGGGGAGCTGATGATCGGAGAAAAAATCACTGAGATGGAGATTGCCGAAGAGCTCAGTGTCAGCAGAACTCCGGTTAGAGAGGCCTTTAGGATGCTCGAGCAGGAGGAATTGATTAATATTATTCCCCAGCAGGGAGTTTTTGTGGCCGGAATTGAGACAAAAAAGGAAATCGACGATATTTTTCAGCTCAGAACTGAGCTGGAGGGGCTGGCTGCTTATCTGGCCGCTCAGAATATTGACGAAAAACAGAAAGAGCTTCTAAAGGAATATACCCAGGAGCTCGAAGACTGCATTGAGCATAATGACCAGCGGGGCTGTATCCGGGTTGATGTCGCTTTTCACCGGATAATTAAGGAAGCCTCCAATAATAAGTGGCTGGAGAAGTTTCTGGACACACTTTTTGAACAGGCCACCCGCTTTCGGCGCAGCAGCTTTTCCCGCCAGGGCAGGATGCAGGAGTTTTTAGCCGAGCATAAAGAGCTGGCCGAAGCAATTGCCAGCGGAGATGCCGATCGAGCCCGACGGTGTGCCGAAGATCATATTCGGGCCGCCTGGCAGAGCATAATTACGGTTTTTGAAAAAGAGAATAGGTAGCAAAGAAATTTATGGCTGTAGAGAGATATCTCTACAGTCTTTTTATATATGTATCAAAAAATACAATATTTAGAGTCATACTATCAAATCAACTATGGAGGTATATACTAGTAAATGAAGAAAAAGTTCAAACTAATTGTTTTATTTGTATTAGTGTTAAGTGTAGTGACCGGCTGTTCAAATGGAAGCGATATTGCAGGTGATGCAGGAATAACCGACACCGGCAGCAGCAGTAATGTTATTGTCAGCACAGAGGGGTCAGGAGAGGTAACCAAAGATGAACAGGATCAGACTACTACTAAATTAATGGCTGCTGCAGACGAGGGTCACGATTTTTCCCACTGGGAAGGAGATTTAAGCGGCACCAATAATCCGGAATATATAGATAATACAAGTCGCAAAGAGGTAACAGCGGTTTTTGTTGCAGAAGACGAGAGTAACACTGGGGAAACAGATGAAAATGGAGTCTTCAAGCTGATTAATTCCTGGGGTGAAGGCTGGGGTGCCTTTAAAGACGGTTCCCACTATATTAGTTATGAGGCCGCCATTGCCAATAATCTTGATTTATACTTAATTGAACCCCGGGACCAGTATCAGCCGGAAGCGCTGGCTGTATTTGAAATCGAGGCAGCTTCCAGAGAGGATGTAGAAATAAGCTTTGAGACAGCTGAAGGTGAGAAAAAACTTTATCCAACTGATGCTCCTTATGACTACGACGGCAGCATGAATTATATAGAGGCAAATTATAAGGCTGGAGATTCAGCTTTCCCTGGCAACAATCTTGTTCTGGACATCTCAAGTCTGCTGCCGATAAGTGGCGAAATAACTTTCACAATTAATAATTCAGGCACAAGTGATATCTTTTTAAAGAACTGGGAGATAGAAGAGTACTCAGATTATCCCGCAAATCCGGATAATACCTACAGCTCCAATCTGAGCTCAGAGAAAATTGGAGCCGGTAATTCGAAAAGTTTCACGATGAATGTGACGGTTGAAAGCAGTGTTTCGGCTCAGGCTTTGAGCAGCTCCGGGTTGGATAGATATGTCAGGGATTATACTGAGGCCGACTGGAGGAGCAGAAGGGAGAAAAACATCAGGGCTCAGAGTAACAGCAGCAATTCGGCTGCTGATTTTGGCAGAGGCTTAAAGGAACTTTCTGCTGCAGAGATGAAAGATGCTCTGGAAAGCGGAATAGTTAAAACTCTTGACAGTACAGAATTGGGAGATGGTGAAATCAAGGTTGCCGGGGAAGCTAATCTTGACCACTCTGCTTCTCAGCATTTTCCTCCGGTAGGTAATCAGGGGACTGAGGGCTCCTGTGCTTCCTGGAGTACAGTTTATTATATGCTTGGCTTTTATCAGGCTCGAGATCAGGGCTGGGATCTAAGTGCTGATTCTGTAAGTGGTGTAGATCAGAGCCAGCTGATGAGTCCCGATTTCATTTACCAGCTGGTTAATGATGGTCAGGATGGAGGTAGTTATTATACTGATAATTTGATGATGCTTGCCAACCTTGGTGCTGCCAGCTGGGAGGAGATGCCGGCTGATGACAGCGAATACTTAAGCTGGGGAAGTGAAGCCGCCTGGAGAACTGCTGCCGCTCACCGGGTTGACTATCCAATTTATTATCTGCAGATTAATAATTATACAGATATTGAGGCGGTTAAAGATCTTCTGGATCAGGGCTATTTACTTTCAGCCGCCATTGACAGTACTCAGTATAATGATAGCGGTATCTGGACAGTCGATAATTACAGTGACCCCTATTTAGACCATGCGAATACTGTGGTTGGTTATGATGACGGCTACCAGAGCAGTGTCGAAGAGATTTCAATCAAATAGAGAGCAGAGGTGACTATAATTGAAGAACTTATTTAATAACCTGACTTTAAAACTTATACTCCTGACAGTAATTCTCATTTTACTTAGTGGAATTAGCTCTGCTGCGAGTCTGAGAGAATTAAGTGTAGAAGAGGTCATAGAGATCAAGTTATATGAAAACCCGAGCACCGGCTACCGCTGGCATCTGAATGAATCAAATGCTGAAAATTTGCAGCTTTTGAAAGAGGAATATGAACCACTAACTCCTAATTCAGAAGCTGAGGATTCAGAAAGTGAAAAATCTGAAGCCGAAAATTCCCGCCAGCTTGTTGGGCGGGGAGGAATAAAAAGCTGGACTTTCCGCGGTCTGGAGGCCGGCTATCAGCTATTAACTTTTGAGCTTGCCAGAAGTTGTGGTGAGGCGAAAAAGACGGTTAAGTATCTGGTATTGGTGAGAGATTAGATATTTTTAGATAAAATCTGCTGTCAAATTTATGATGGCAGATTTTTTAATTTTTGTTTAAAAATAATTATGTGCTATAATAAAGTTATGGAAATCCCTTTGAAGGAGGCAGCCTAATGAAGAAAATTCCAATTGGTATCGATGATTTTAAAGAATTAAGAGAAAAAGATGCTTATTTTGTAGATAAATCATTATTAATTTCAGAGTTGCTGGAATCAATAACAAAAGTAACTTTGATTACTCGGCCCAGACGTTTTGGTAAGAGCTTGAATTTTTCCATGCTAAAATACTTTCTGCAGAACCCAAAAAATAGCGACTATTGTCAGGCTGAAATCAGTAAATGTTTTAATGGTCTTCGGATTATGGACAATACTGAGATTAGAGATGAGTATTTCTGTAAGTACCCAGTTATTGAACTTTCATTTAAAAAAGTTAAAGCCTCTAACTGGGATTTTGCAGCGGCTGCTTTTAAAGAGGAAATTGCTTCCGAATATTTAAGACACAGTTATTTACTGCAGAGTGATCTGTTAATGGATTTTCAAAAAGAAGAATTTAGTAAAATTATGACCAAAAAAGCAGATATTTTTGATTTTACTTCAGCAATTAGAAATTTAAGCAGTTATTTAAAAAAGTATTATCAACAAAAAGTAATAGTTTTAATTGATGAATATGATACTCCCTTACATTATGCAAAACTAAATGATTATTATACAGAAATGCTTGATATAATGAGAGCTTTTATGGTTGATACTATGAAGGATAATCCAGAGCTAGAGAAGGCTTTAATTACTGGGATTATGAAGATTTCACAGGAAAGTATGTTTAGTGGTTTTAATAATGCGATTACAGCAGATTTAAGTGATAGCCTGGCAAAGGATAAGTTTGGCTTTACAGAAACTGAAGTTAGAGAACTGCTAAACTATTATTCTTTAGAGTCTCAAGAAAATACGGTAAGAGAATGGTATAATGGCTACCTTTTTGGCAGAGACACAATAATCTATAATCCCTGGAGTATGCTCAACTTTTTAGCAGATTCTAATCATCAACCACAAAGTTACTGGATAAATAGTGGAGATAATTCTCTGCTCAGGCGCTGTTTTAAGCTTGATCAGTTAAAAAGTAAAAGTTATTTGGAAACTTTACTTAAGGATGATTTTTTAACTGAAAAACTGGAAAAAAATATTATTTACGAAGACATTTTTAATAATGTTGATAAGGCACTAAGTTTTTTGCTTCACTCAGGGTATTTAAAAGCAGAGCTTAAAGATTCTAAAGATAATTATTATAATTTTAGTATTCCAAATAAAGAGATAAAAGAAATTTATAAAAATATATTAGACAATTGGTTTGCTCAGGAAAATAAAAGTGCAGCCTTAATTCAGAATTTAATTAAATCACTACTGGCAGAGGATTTTGAGTCTTTTGAAGTGCTTCTAGAAGACTTATTAATGGCTAATATTAGTTATTATGACAGTTCTTCAGTTTTGAAAATTTCGAGCAGGGGAGAGGAAAGAGAAAAACAAGAAAATTTCTTCCATGGTTTAATGCTGGGACTGATGCTTTATCTGGATGATAATTATTATATTTTAAGCAACCAGGAGTTTGGTCAGGGGCGGCCTGATCTTGTTATAATGCCGGAAGATAAAGACAGCAAGGCTTATGTTCTGGAATTTAAAAATGAGTACAGTAATTCTAAAGTTAGTGTTCAAAAAGCTGCAGCTGAGGCTCTAAAGCAGATTAAAGAGAAGGAATATCCAGCAGGGATAAAAAAAACAGGTGTAAAAAGAATTGTCGAGATTGGACTTGGATTTAAAGGTAAAAAATGTTCAGTTAGATATTAAATCAGGAGTTTATATTGGTTATAGATTATCAAAATTATACGGCATAAAAAAACTGCTTCCCCTTAATAGGAAACAGTTTTTGAAATTCTAATTCATATACAAAATATTAACTTATTGAATCACTTTTAGCTTTTCCCAAACTCTTTCCTGATCTCTGCCAGTGGAACTGGATGGCTGTAGTAATACCCCTGAATAATATCACAGCCGGCTTCTTTAAGCTGTTCAGCCTGCTCCTTACTTTCCACTCCTTCTGCAACTACCTTTAGATTCAGGTTGTGGGCCAGGGTGATAATTGTGTTGACTATGGCCCGGTTGTTGAGGTTATTTAAAAAGTCATCAATAAAGGATTTATCTATTTTTAAAGTATTGATTGCAAATTCCTTAATGTAATTTAAAGAAGAATAGCCGGTACCAAAATTATCAATGGCCGTTTTAACCCCCAGCTGGTTCAGCTGTTCCAAGAGCTCAATTGTATAATCAATATTTTCTACAGTTGTTCTTTCAGTAATTTCTAATTCCAGATTCTGCGGCTTGAGACCGGTTCTATTGAGCACATTTTCTACAGTGTTGATAAAATTCTTATCAATAAACTGCTCCGGACTGACATTGACCGAAAGATAATAATCGCTTTTTAAGTGATCATTGAGCTCTTTAATTTCGCGGCAGGCTTTTTCTAAAACCCAGTTTCCGATTTCTATGATAAAACCATTCTCTTCTGCCAGAGGAATAAAAACTCCGGGTGGAATTAAACCTTTTTCTGGATGCTGCCACCTGATTAGAGTTTCAAAACCGACCACTTTTTCGCTTTCACCGTCATTAAAGCTCTGATAGTGCAGGATGAATTCTTCATTTTTAAGTGCAGCTGCCAGCTGATTTGAAAGTCGAGCTGCAAGTTTCTTTAAAATTTGATCCCCTGCATCATGGCCAAAACTGTCATTAATGACCTTAAAATCATCGATTCCAACCGCACAGAGATATAATTTTTCTCCTTCCAGCTCTCAGTCCCCGGTATTGTCTGATAAAAGGCATGTTTTTCTTTTTCATTTTCTCTAAAGGTTAAATTTCCCTGTTCCTTATGTATTATATTTTTTATAAAATTATATTCATAATCAAAAAAGCTGCTGTAATTATAAAAAAGGTGGCTGTTTAAATTTTTTTGATCTGGATGAGCAACTATATTGCCCTGGCCGTTAATTAAAAATGAATAGATTCCTTCTTTATTACTGGTATATCTATTGATATAGCTTGATAAGTCCTTAATTTCGATGGTGGCACCGAGCAAAGAAAGATTCTCAGCTGCTATTGGTGAAGCAATAACAATGATTGGCTTGTCAGTAGATTTAGAAATCACCGGTTCTGAGATCACAGTTTTACCATTTAAAACCTGGTTGAAGTAATTGCGATCACTGATATTACCTGCAGCTCTCTCAATGGTGGTGCTGTAATCTCCATTCTGGTCGGCAATAAAGAAGAAAAAATAATTATTTTCTCTTTTCTGCAGTTCTCCGTCCAGATAATTTAATTTTTCCTGCCAGCTGCCGTACTGAACCACCTGTGTGTTGGCATAAATTTCTAAATCAGACTTCTTTTCTTCAAACCAGTTGGCTGTTAGTTCTGATTTCTGTGCTACATTGTTGATTTCATTTTCAAAAATTATATCTTCCAGAATCCAGTTAAAACTGTTGGTGATTGCTATAATGACAGTTAAATTTTGGTCACTATAATATATTTCGGGATATCTATTGAAATTCCTGTTTTATTTAAATTTTATATTTTAAGCTGAAATTAAGTGGAAAAGAAAATCAGAATAATAGAAAGAGAAGTTTAACACCGCTGAATTACTTGAAATGATTTCAGAAAATTAATATAATGTTAATAAGTCAGGAGGGATACTATGATTAATGGACTTAATTCAGCTGCTTTTTTTGATTCATTAAACAATTATTCCCTTTATAATAATACTGATGATAATTTATTTACCAATCCTTATACTAATATTCAGAGTGAAATAGCTAATCCAGTAGAAACAGGAGATTTATTTTCTGAGCAGCAGTCTTTATTTGATGTCACAGATTTTGAAAGTAGTTCAGTTGTGGAAATGCAGCAGTCAGTAGAAGAATTTGAGTTTTCACTTTCTGAAATGGAGAATAAAATTACTCAAGTTGAGGATTCTCTGAGTTCCGGTAGTCAAGCTGAGATTCTGGAAAGCACAGAAAATCTGGTAGAATCATATAATCAGACTCTTACTAGTTTACGTGAGAATAGTAACTATAATAGTATTCAGGCAGCTGATGATTTAAGTAATACAGCAGAATTGGCTGCAGAAGAGTTAAATAATATCGGCATCGAAATAGATCAATTTGGACAACTTGAGGTGAATACGGAAGAGTTTGAAACAGCTCTAACAGAAAATGTTGAAGAGCTAAGATCAGTTATGAGTTCGGAAACTGGTTTTTTGAGTGATCTGTTACAGCAAATCAGCAGCCTGGAAGAGGAGCCGCCGGCTACTTTTATGGATTTTGATTCAGAGCTGGCCCTTTACTCAGCAGAAGATACTGCTGAAAATATGCTGGAAAATGGTTTGATTGTTGATATGTATTCTTAGATCAGTCAATTAATTTAATAATTTTGATTAACAGAGCACTGTCCATTAAGGATGGTGCTTTTGTTTTTTAAAAATATAATCCCTGTATACAAGTATAGAAATCAGCCAGTCTATTTACAGTTATCATCTTTAGTTCTATACTGAATAGTACACCAAAAAGATATATATTTATTTGAACCAGGTTCAAAAACATCTTATTGAACCTGGTTTAAGAGAAATTAAGCACAAACTAATTTAAGAGAGAAGGAATGATTTATATGACTTTTACAAAGATGCCTGAGAAGCAGGGATTGTACAGTCCAGAATTTGAACATGATGCCTGTGGTATGGGATTTGTAAGCCATATTAAAGGTAGAAAATCACATCAGATAGTTGAGCAGGCTTTAGAAGTTCTGGTCAATTTAAGCCACCGGGGAGCAAGTGGTAGTGAAGAGAATACTGGTGATGGTGCCGGTATCCTGATTCAGCTTCCTGACAGCTTTTTGAGGCAGCAGATGGAGACTGAGGGAGTATCTCTCCCAGAAAAAGGAGAATATGGAGCAGGAATGGTTTTTCTGCCCCGAGAAGAAGAGAAGCGAGAAAAAGTTCAGGCAATTGTCAAAGAAATTGTAGAAGCAGCAGGACAAAAGCTTATTGGCTGGCGGGAAGTTCCCGTTCAGACAGCAGGGATTGGAAAATCAGCATTAGAAGTTAGGCCAGATTTTTATCAAATTTTTATTGAGAAGTCTAAAGGAGTAGAGCAGGGAATAGATTTTGAAAGAAAATTATATTTGATCCGCAAGAAAATTGAAAATAAGATTCGTAACTCGGAGTATCGGGGAGAGCTCTATTTTGCCTCTCTCTCCAGCCGCACCTTAGTATATAAGGGGATGTTGACTCCCGAGCAGCTGGAAGGATTTTTCCCGGATCTAAGTCAGCCGGAGCTAAAAACCGCGATTGCCTTAGTGCATTCGCGCTTCAGCACCAATACCTTTCCCTCCTGGGAAAGGGCTCATCCCAACCGCTATCTAATCCACAATGGTGAGATCAATACCATGCTGGGTAATCAAAACTGGATGCGGGCCCGGGAAGGGATGTTTGAGAGTGATATATTCAGTGATGATTTAAAAGAGCTGCTGCCGGTTATTGCTCCTGAAGGCAGTGATTCAGCTCGTTTTGATAATGTTTTAGAGTTTTTAGCTTTAAACGGCCGCTCACTGGCCCATTCGGTGATGATGATGATTCCAGAGCCCTGGGAGCACAATGAGAAGATGGAAACAAAGAAGCGAGATTTTTATCATTACCACAATACAATTATGGAAGCCTGGGATGGTCCGGCTGCTATGGCCTTTACTGACGGAACTCAGGTGGGAGCAGTGCTGGATCGCAATGGTCTTCGCCCATCCCGCTATTATCTAACAGATGATGATCTCTTAATTTTATCATCAGAGGTAGGTGTACTGGAGCTGCCGGAGGAGAAGGTTGTCAGCAAACAGCGCCTGGAGCCAGGTAAAATGCTGCTTTTAGATACCGAAAAGGGAAGAATAATTAATGACCAGGAACTGAAGGCAGAGATTGCAGCAGCAGAGCCCTATGGCAACTGGTTAAAAGAAGAGCTTATAGAATTGAAAGATTTAAAAACTAAATTAGAGAAGTCAGAAGCTACAAAAGAAGAATCTGGAGTAAAGGATTTGCAGACCTCTGCCCTGGTTAAACTGCAGAAGAGTTTCGGCTACAGTTATGAAGACCTGCAGAAGATTTTAATTCCGATGGCCAGAGATGGAGTTGATCCAATTGGCTCAATGGGTAATGATGCTTCCCTGGCAGTTTTATCTGACCAGCCGCAGCTTTTATACAATTATTTTAAGCAGCGCTTTGCTCAGGTAACCAATCCCCCTATTGATTCGATTAGAGAAAAACTGATTACAGCTACCAACACCTTTTTAGGCTCAGAAGGGAATTTGCTAAAGCCTGATGCTAAAAGCTGTCGCCAGCTGGAGTTAGAGCACCCTCTGCTGACAAATGAGGAGCTGGAGCTGATCAAAGAAATGGACCAGCCCGGTTTTAAAACAGCAGCTCTGGAGATAGTCTTTGATAAAGAAAAAGAGAGCCTTGAAATGCGAATGGAAGAGTTATTTAAAGAAGCTGAAGAATTGATAGCTGAAGGAGTAAATATTTTGATCCTTTCTGACCGGGGAGTAAACGGCAGTAAAGTAGCTGTACCAGCCCTCCTGGCAGTCAGCGGTCTCCACCATTATTTAATTGAAAAGGGTCTGAGGACAGAGCTCAGTCTGGTTTTAGAATCAGGTGAGCCGAAAGAAGTTCATCATTTTTCAGTTTTGATTGGCTACGGCCTGGATGCAGTTAACCCCTATCTGGCCTTTGCAAGTCTGGAGGAACTGGTTGAAAAGGGTCATTTAGAAATAACTAAAGATGAGGCTAAGCAGAAATATATTAAGGCAGCTGTGAAGGGTGTTGTAAAAGTAATGGCCAAGATGGGAATTTCTACAGTCCAGAGCTACCGCGGGGCCCAGATTTTTGAGGCAATTGGAATTTCTGAGGAAGTTATCGATAAATACTTCTGCCGCACAGCTTCCCGGATTGGCGGAATCGGCATCGAGGAGATTGAAAAAGAAAGCATTATGCGCCACGACAGTGCCTTTAAGGGGATTAAAGTAGAAAAAGAAACCCTTGAGACCGGCGGTAATTTCAGCTGGCGGAAGGATGGAGAAGAACATCTCTATGATCCGGAGACTATTTACTTACTGCAGCGGGCAGTGAGAGAAGATAATTATGATTTATTTAAAGAATACAGAGCCAAGATAAATGATCAGAGTACTAAAATGCTGACCCTGAGGGGGCTTTTAGAACCTGAATACCAGCCGGAGCCGATTCCTTTAGAGGAAGTTGAGCCGGCAGCAGAGATTATGAAGCGTTTTAAAACGGGAGCGATGTCCTACGGCTCGATCAGCCAGGAAGCCCACGAGGCCCTGGCGATAGCAATGAATAGAATTGGCGGTAAGAGTAATACCGGAGAAGGTGGAGAAAATCCGGAGCGCTTTACTCCTGATCAAAATGGAGATTTAAGGAGCAGTGCAATTAAACAGGTTGCCTCCGGCCGCTTTGGCGTTAATTCTCATTATCTGGTCAATGCTCAGGAGATTCAGATCAAGATGGCCCAGGGAGCAAAACCCGGAGAAGGTGGACAGCTTCCGGGGAAAAAGGTTTATCCCTGGATTGCTGAGACTAGAGGTACAACTCCCGGAGTAGGACTTATTTCACCACCTCCCCACCACGATATCTATTCGATTGAAGATCTGGCTCAGCTGATTCATGATCTAAAAAATGCCAACCGGGAAGCCCGGATCAATGTTAAACTGGTTTCTGAGGTTGGAGTGGGAACTGTAGCAGCCGGAGTAGCCAAAGGTAAGGCAGATGTTATTTTGATCAGCGGCTATGATGGTGGAACAGGAGCTTCGCCAAGGACCAGTATCCGCCACGCCGGACTGCCCTGGGAGCTCGGCCTGGCTGAGACCCACCAGACACTGGTTTTAAATGACTTAAGAGACCGAGTAACCTTAGAGACTGATGGAAAAATTATGACCGGTAAGGATTTGGCAGTAGCAGCAATGCTGGGAGCAGAAGAATATGGTTTTGCGACAACTCCTCTAGTTGCTTTAGGCTGTGTAATGATGAGGGTCTGCAGTAAAAATACCTGTCCGGTAGGAGTTGCAACTCAGGACCCGGAACTCAGGAAGAAATTCCAGGGTAAGCCGGAGCATGTGGTTAACTTTATGCGCTTTATGGCAGAAGATTTCCGCCACGAGCTGGCAGCCTTAGGGTTCCGCTCGGTCAATGAGTTGGTCGGTAGAGTTGATAAATTAAAGCAGGATAAGACAAGGGATCACTGGAAGGCTAAAGGATTAGATTATAGTTCAATTTTATACCAACCAGAACAGGCTAAAGAAAAGGCTGTCTACTGCCAGCAGGAACAGGACCACGGCCTGGAAAAAAGTCTGGACTTAAGAGAGCTGCTGGAGCTGACAAAAGAGTCAGTAGAAAATGGTTTCCGCTTAGAAAAAGATCTAAAGATAAAAAATACAGACCGGGTTGTCGGAACAATCCTGGGTAGTGAGATTACAAAGCGCTACGGAGCAGAAGGACTGAAAGAGGATACAATTCAGCTCAACTTCACCGGTTCAGCCGGTCAGAGCTTTGCCGCTTTTCTGCCTCAGGGAGTAACTTTTAGACTTAAAGGAGACAGCAATGATTATCTCGCCAAGGGACTCTCCGGCGCTAAGGTAATTGTTGAGAAATCAGAGAGCTCAAAGTTTAAAGCTGAAGAAAATATTATTATCGGTAATGTGGCCTTTTTTGGGGCTACCTCCGGTGAAGCCTATATCGAAGGAAAGGCCGGTGAGCGCTTCTGTGTGAGAAACAGTGGAGTCAATGCTGTTGTCGAAGGCCTGGGAGACCACGGCTGTGAATACATGACAGGAGGAAGGGTTGTTGTCCTCGGTCAGGTTGGACGCAACTTCGCTGCTGGAATGACTGGTGGTACTGCCTATGTCTTTGACTCGGAAGCTGATTTTAAAGCTAAAGTAAATGGAGATATGGTTGAGCTTGATTATTTAACTAAAACAGAAGACGAAGCAGTTGTTAAAGAAATGATCGAAGAGCATTTAAAATATACCGGCAGTGACCGGGCAGCTGAAATATTAAATAACTGGGTGAACTACAGAGAAAAATTCATACGGGTTATGCCCCGCGACTATCAGCGGATGATTAACGCGATTGCGGACTTTGAGGCCCAGGGACTTAAAAAGGATGCTGCTCTGATGAAGGCTTTTGAGGAAAATGCACATGACAAAGCCCGAGTTAGCGGCAATTAGGACAGAGGAGGAGATAAAATGGGTAAAGCAACAGGATTTATGGAATATAAGCGGGAAGTACCAGAAGAGCGCTCTCCAAAGGAGCGGATAAAAGACTGGCAGGAATTTAAGAATAAATTTAGCGAAGAAGCTGCAAAAATTCAGGGAGCCCGCTGCATGGAATGTGGAATCCCCTTCTGTCACAGCGGCCTGGAGATTGGAGGTATGGTTTCCGGTTGTCCGGTTAATAACCTGATTCCGGAGTGGAATGATTTAATTTATAAAAATAAATGGGAAGAAGCGGTTAAGAGGCTTTTAAAAACTAATAATTTCCCTGAATTCACGGGACGAGTCTGTCCCGCTCCCTGTGAAGGTTCATGTACAGTGGGATTAAATGATCCGGCAGTGACCATCAAAGCCAATGAGTATCAGATTATAGAGAAGGCTTTTGCAGAAGGCTGGATTCAGCCGGAGCCGCCGGAAAAAAGAACAGGCAAATCAGCAGCAGTTGTTGGTTCTGGCCCGGCCGGACTGGCAGCAGCTGATCAGCTAAATAAGCTGGGACACAAAGTAACTGTTTATGAGCGCCAGGATAGAATCGGCGGCCTTTTAGTCTACGGTATTCCCAATATGAAGCTAGATAAAGATAAGGTGCTCAAGCGCCGGCTGAAGATTATGGAGGCTGAAGGGGTAGAGTTTATAACCGGAACAGAAATCGGCAGCGATCTTAGCTTAGAAAAACTGCAAAGGGGGTTCGATGCGGTGGTCCTCACCGGAGGGGCTACCAAACCCCGTGACCTTGAGGTTCCAGGCCGTGAGGCAGAGGGGGTTCACTTTGCTGTTGATTACCTTAAAGCCAACACAAAAAGAATCCTGGGTGACCAGAATCAAGACTATATCTCTGCTGAGGATAAGGATGTAATTGTTATCGGTGGTGGTGATACCGGGACCGACTGTGTGGCTACTGCGATCAGACAGGGAGCAAAAACAGTCAATCAGTTTGAGATCATGCCCAAATCACCGACTGAGCGTCAGGCAGATAATCCCTGGCCGGAGTGGCCCAAAACCTTAAAGGTGGATTACGGACAGGAAGAGGCGATTGAGCTCTTTGGTTCTGATCCGAGAGAATTTCTAATTATGACCGAAGAAATTCTGACTGAAGAAAATGATTCCGGTCAAAAAGCTGTCAATGGAGTCAGGACAGTTAAGATTAACTGGGAAAAAGATAAAAATGGACGCTTTACTCCGGTCGAAAAAGCAGGCACCGAAAAAGTCTGGTCAGCAGATTTAATTCTGATTGCGATGGGCTTTTTAGGCCCGGAAAAAACGTTAATCGAATCTTCAGGGCTGGAGCAGGACAGCCGCTCCAATGTTAAAGCAGAATATGGAGATTTTAGAACAAATCTTGAAGGTGTATTTGCAGCCGGTGATATGCGCCGCGGCCAGAGCCTGGTGGTAAATGCCATTGATGAGGGGCGGAAAGCAGCACGAGAAGTAGACCAATATCTGCAGCCACCGGTTACCGAACCAATTTATGGAAAATAAATCTTTTAAAATGATTGGTACCTGGTTAAAGAATAATAATTCACAAAGTTATATTTTCTTTATTATCACCACCTATTATGATATAATTTAAATAATGATAAAGATTAAATAAAGTCAAATTATAAAGGTAATTAATAAAGAAATTAGATGCTGCTCATGGAAATGATTAAGAGATAGGTGGTGTTAACTTTGGATCAGGAGCTTTTAGATGGTATCAGGCAGATAGTTCGAGAAGAAATATCTGGGGTTAAGGATGATGTTTCATCACTTAAAGGTGATGTTTCTTCATTAAAAAGTGATGTCTCTTCACTAAAGACTGATGTCTCAACATTAAAGACTGATGTTTCAACATTGAAAAAAGATGTAGCAGAAATGAAACCACAGTTGGAAGAAAACACAAATATTGTGCGCGCTCTGCTTGCTAATTCTGAGGAGCATGGTGCTAAACTTAATCAATTAGAGCATAGAGTTTCCAACCTGGAAGGAAGTCAAAAGAGACAGGGGGAACTTGAAGCTTATTTAAAAAATCATCACCACCAGATAATTATTGAAACCGGGGAACCAGTATTTGATGAATAAATATGATCTACCAAACCACTATCCACCGAGGGTAGTGGTTTTTTGCTAGCTATATGATATAATTAATTTAAGAAAGCAGGTGAGATCATGAGCAAAAAATATCCACTTTTGTTTAAAGACAGCAAAAAGGAAGAAAAGGAAAAACGGCGGCAGGAAGCTCTAACTAAAGCAAAAAAGGCAGCAAAAATACTAAAGGAGAAATATAAGGCTGAAAAAGTGGTGCTGTTTGGTTCCGTTTTAGATCCAGACAGGTTCTATTTGCGTTCAGATGTAGATCTGGCTGTTTTTGGGCTCAAAGATGAATTATTTTATAAGGCGTATGCTGAAGTGATGAATATTTTAAGTGGATTTGAAGTTGATCTCCTTGATTATAAAGAATGCCGTGAATCTTTCAAAAAAGAAATTAAAGAGCGAGGTGTAGAATTATGACTGAAAGAGGGATTTTAACATTTATTGCTAAAGTTGAAGATGAACTGGCTGAATTAGATCAACTTAAAGAGAGAATTCAAACAGTCTGGGAAAAATATAAAATTAATAGAGATGAATTTTACCTGGATAGTGTCGCACTTAACCTACATGGACTTTATTCAGGCTTTGAGAAAATATTTCTAGAGGTTGCAAAAGAAATAGATGAAAATATACCAGATGGTTCATCCTGGCATAAAGAACTTCTTGATCAGATGGCATTAAAAATTAAAAATTTAAGGCCGGCTGTAATTTCTAAGGAGAGTAGAGATATTCTTGATGAATACAGGGCTTTTAGACATGTGGTTAGAAATGTTTATGCCAATAAATATTCAGCTAAAAAAATCTCTATTTTGTTAGATAACTTTTCCAACGAATACAGAAAAGTTAAAAATGAAATTCAGGATTTTCTAAATTTTTTAGAAGAAGATATTGATTAAATTGAAATTATAATTAAATTATTTTATAGACTGCCTGTTAAAATCAGTTAAAATAATATATAATTAGTAACAATAACTAAAAAGAGAGAGTTTAGGGGGCATATTATGGCGAAAAAACAGGATATATTACTGGAGAGTGGGACCGGGGAACTGGAAATACTTAAGTTTATAGTAGATGACAGCTCATATGCGATAAATGTATTAAAGGTTAGAGAAATTTTGCGGGTTAAAAAAGAGGATATTAAAAAGCTGCCCGAGAAGTCAGATGTTATTTTAGGAATGACCAATATCCGCGGGGATGTTATAATGATTGTTAATTTAAGTTCCTATCTTAATTCGGAACTGATTGAAAATGATGGAGTAATCATGTCAATTCTGGCGGAGTTTAATAGTACCAAGATCTTATTTGCAGTTGATAATGTAGTTGGTATTGACCGCATCGGCTGGGATGATATTCAGCCACCAGATCGGATGATGGGGGAGCTTGTCAATGGGGTTATTAAGTCAGAGGAAAACAAAGATTTAATTAACTTTTTAAATTTCGAAAAGATTTTAGAAGACCTGCAGCCTGAAATTGGAAATGAAATTGATGTTCAGCCTGAGGCACCGGCTGATGTAAGAGCAAAGAGGAAGAATAAAACTCTAGCTTTAGCTGATGATTCACCAACAACCAGAAATATGATTAAGGATACCCTAGTTGAAGCCGGATATGAGGACTTTAAGATTTACAGTGATGGTAAAAAACTCTATGATCATTTAATGGAGATTAAAGAAAATAATCCTGAGGATAGTATTTTAGATCATGTCCAGGGCATTATTACTGATATTGAAATGCCAAATATGGATGGCCATACTTTAATTAGAAAAATCCACGAAGACCGCTATTTAAGAAAGCTGCCGACAGTTATTTTCTCATCTTTAATTAGTGAGGATCTCTTACATAAGGGTAAGGAAGTTGGAGCAGATGCTCAGATAACCAAACCGGAGCTTGATAAAATGGTTGGGGTTATTGATCAACTGGTTAAGGTGAGGAAGCCGATATCTGATTATTAATAAAAGCTATAAAATTAAACTCCAAATAAAACTTAGAAATAACTAGAATTCAAAAAATGCTTATATCAGGCTACCTGCCGTATTGAGACATCCTGTCTCGGCGGCAGTTCAGAACATCGTGTTCTTCAGCCTGATATAAGCATTTTTTTCATTAAGTTATTTTAGCTAAATTTTCTAAGTCACTCAATTTTATGTATCAAAGGCTATAGCAAGTTATTGAAAAAGCAAATAAAAAGCAAATTTGAATTAGAAAAACTGGATAAAGAATTGAACTCATTAATTGATGAAGCAGATATTGAAAAGATTGAAGAAGTGGCAGAAATTTTTTATAAGCTAGAAGATATCTAGAAACTAAAAAAATATTTTAACTTGAATTCGGCAAGTAAAAAGTTAAAATAGTTCTTTTTAGATTTTTGCCGTTAAAAAATAATTTCAATCTATTAAAATTAAATATTTAGTCTCAATTTAAATAGCCAGTTAAATAAATTGTCCAGCTTCCAGATTTTAGACGCACTTAACTAAACTATGGTTTTCATAGCTTAAAAAATTAGTCTAAACTGTACTGGTGGTTTTAATTTAGCACCACCTTCTTTCTAAAATCTGTTAGTGCTTTTCTAAGATATTTAATTGTTTTT
>NZ_QBLR01000469.1:0-1870 GCF_003070835.1 Halanaerobium sp.
GAAATATATATTATCTAAAATTTTAGGACTGGGAGTTTTTAAGAGTATCCCGGCTAAAATGGGATTTAGCAGTTTTATTTTGAGTTTTGCCTTAATCTCTTTACCACAGTTTACAGCTGGCTGGACAGTAAATTTAGGGGCAGCAGCTGGAATGGGAGTTGTTTTAGCTTTAATTAGCAGAATTTTAATATCTCCTATTAAAGCAATTGATGCTGAGTTAAGTAAGATTGAGGACCTAAATCTTGATGATGAAAATAGACTTAAAACAGCTGATGATTTTGAAAATTTATTTGAAAAACTGCGCCAGATAAAGTCCAAATTAAGAGAAGATATTCTTTTCTTAAAGGGTGGAACTGATGATATGCATAACTTCACCGAAGATTTTGTAGAGCTGGCTGAAGATATGGAAGATGTATCTGACAGTATTTCAACTGTGGTTGATGAGGTTGCTCAGGGAGCTCAGGCTCAGGCTCAGGAAACCGAGGAATCTGCCTATATAGTTAATCAAAATGTTGAAGAAATTGAAAAGCTGGCTGCAGCAGGTCAGGAGAGCCGTGATAACCTGGAGAATGCTGTAAAAAATATTCGAACTTCTACCCAGGCAGTAGTTGATGTTAATCAAAGAATTAGTGGAGTACGTTCTGCTTTTGCAAGTGTTAACCAGCTGGGGCAGCAGCTTTCGGAAAAAATTGAAACAATCATGGAAATTGTTGACACTGTTGAAGATATTGCCGGCCAAACTAATCTGCTTTCACTTAACGCTTCAATTGAAGCAGCTCGCTCTTCTGATAATGGTCGCGGCTTTACAGTTGTGGCAGAAGAAGTGAGAGAACTAGCAGAGGAATCGCAGCAGGCTGTTGAAATAATCAGAAAAAACCTGGGAGAATTTACCGAACATGTTGAAACTCTTAGTTCAAGCATCAGTGAGCAGTTCAGCAATCTTGAAGCAAGCAATCAGGCCTTAGAAGAAGTTGCTGAATCAAGCAACAGTGCAACTAATGATATTGAATCTGCTACTGATCAGGTTGTTGATATCGTCAGCAGTTTAAATGAGGAGACCAAAAAGATTAGAGAGGTTATTGAAAACTTCAATAATCTGGCAGCAATTGCTCAAGAAAATTCAGCTTCAAGTGAAGAAATGAGTGCCAGTGTTAATAGTTATTCTGAAAAAATTAAAGAAATGACAGGTTATATTGAACAGATGGAAGATCTTACAGAAAACTTCCGCAGTAACCTTAAGGATTACAATGTTTAAAATCAAAATAAGCTGATAAAAAAACATAAAAACTAAAACCGCTCTTAAGACCGGAATTTTGGACCCGGATCTTAAAGAGCGGTTTTTTATTCTTCCAGATTATCTTTAATTACCTGTTCCCAGGCATGCATATTATCTAAAAGCCAGGCAGCCGAATCTTTTTCCCCTTGATGGTTACTAAATTCAACTTTTAATAATTCACGGTTTTTTCTTTTACCCAGAAAAGAATTAACTCTCTCTATATTTTCAATATTTGCTAGGGGAATAATCAAATCCATCTTTGGCAGCCATCTTAAAAAATGTAGCTCATCTGGTGTTAAAAGTAATGAGCCATTCCCTCTAACCTGAGTCCTGCCAGCCGATTTCTGACCGAAAAAATTAACTTCCTTACTAAAATAAATAATTCTATCTTTATGATAATTTGTAAATAGTTCTTCTGCCCTTTTTCTTTTAATAGATGCAATCTTTTTGTGCACTAGATAGTAAAGGACAGCTAAGAGAACAGGGATTAGCAAAATAAATGTTTTTTGATTGAAAAACTGCATAATTAACCTCCCTAAAGAGCTGATATTAAATTAAATAAAAATATTTTTCTATAAATCAAGACAATCAAAT
>NZ_QBLR01000054.1:0-17970 GCF_003070835.1 Halanaerobium sp.
TTAAATCCAAACGAGGGTCTTCAAGTAGAGAATCTACATTCATTGTATTAATTACATAAGTGTACTCTTTTTCATAATTCTCTTCCTGGGCCATCACAGCAGTTGACATAAAAGAAACTAATAGTAGTGAAACTAATAATAATAAAACAATTTTTTTCTTCACTTTTTTCCTCCTGAGTTTAGTTTAGCTACCGGTAAGCTATTTGTGATTACTTATAAACTTATAATCTTGCCTGTTATTTAACTTAATATAATTATATATCAGAAAATTACAAATAAAAATGTAATAATCTCAAATGATTTTGTAATAAACTCAGATTTTTCTAAAAAAAGCAGAGCTATTAAACTCTGCCGTTTAGGATTCTTAATTTTCTACCCGTTTTAAACTAACATTATCAATATAAACATTTGGTTTTTCTAATCCAACATTAAATTCAATACGAGCATCAGGATCATCTGCTTCCTCCATAGTAAAAGTTCTTTTAATTGTCTTTTTATTATGGCTAATCTCAATTGAATCATCACCAAAATACATTAAATAATCTCCACCCTGCTCTCCAACTTTCACAAATAATTTTCGCTCAGAATCTGAATAAATGTCAAAAGTTAGGTTATACTTAATACCCTTTTCTAATTTTATATTAGAATGAATTAATTGAACATGATACTTTTCTTTACCAGGATTTTGAATATTAATTTTAGCTTTTCCCTTATCTGTTTTCAGTTCAGCTTTTGCTCCCTCATTTTCAAAAATATAGCTACTCCAACCAGTTAAGCCATCAGAAAAATCTCCATTACTTAGCAGATTGGTATTTGCAGCCGCTTTAAAGTGAGCAATTATTTTAATATCATCATTTGCATTTATTTTAATGGGATTCTGTTGACCATTAATATTTCCTGACCATTTAGTAAATTCAAAACCTTTATTTGCAACTGCCTCAAAGCAGACTTCAGTTCTTTTATCTACTGTTGTATTATTAGTACTACTCTTAATTTTACCATTTCCTTTTGCCATTGTATAAATTTTAGCGATTTTTGTTTCTACTTTTTCAGTAATATAATAATCCATAATATTTGGTAGTTCAGATAAGGTTATTACATATTCACTATTATATACTTTTTTTAGATGTTCTATTGAATTATTATCTATAAGCCAATCAGAATGCCAGGTCATAAACCAAATCCAATCAATATTATCTTTTTTTGATAATTCTGGATCAGGCATTACTCCACATTCATGGTAAGCTATTGGCTCTCCTAATCCTACTACATCTCGAACGGAGTTATACATCCTTTTCTGTGGTTTATAATCAACATTGTAAGTGTCAGCACCACTTAGATCTACATATTCATCCCCAGGATACCAATCTTCATCAACATTATCTGCAAAACCTAAAAACCAGATAAGATTATTTAATCCTTTTTCTTCAGTAAAATAATTATACATAAATCTCCATAGTTTATTAAACTTTTCTGGTCCTCCTTTACTCCACCAGAACCAACCACCATTATGCTCGTGCATTGGGCGCCAGATTATAGGAACATTAGCATCTTTCAATTGTTTTAAATAATTAGCAATTCTATCTAAATCCGAAATCATTGCTTTATATTCCCTTGTTCCTTCTGTTAAAACTTGATCAATATTAATTTCTTTTTTGCTATTTTCATAACCTTCTCCAATTGTTGGTGCTCCCCAGTGCCACATGATTGTCGGGATTCCACCTTTACGCCACCAGTCAATTGCTCTATTAACAACATTTTGATTATCCTTTTCATGAATAAAATCCAGGCCTCTGATAGCTGGTTGTTTACCTGTATGTTTATTTATATATTCCAGTTCATAATTAGGTCCATCCACCCAAGCAGACTCCATTTGTCCTGAGAGCATTTTATTTCCATTGATAGTATGAAGATAATTAAGTACTGCACGAACTTCTTTACTCGCTTCCGAATTGACAGGTTCAGTTCTAATAATTTTTGCTGGCTCAACTGCAATAACTGTGGTACTAAAAAACATAATCAATAAGATAAGAGAAATAATAGTTAATTTATCCATCAGCTATTCCTTTCTTATGTTTGAGATTCTTATAATCTTGAACACGAAATATCATATTATTCTAAAGTGAATTATTCTTAATAAATTCTATCAACTCATCAATTTTAGTATAGGCAACAGCAACAATAGTATCTGCTCCACCATAATAAATTACCATTCTAGCAGTATCAGGATCGTGTAGAGCTGCACATGGGAAAGCAACATTTGGTACATCTCCAACACACTCATAATCTTTTTTTGGAGCAAGTAAATAAGGTTCAGTCCTATATTTAACCTGCCATGGTTTTTCTAAATCCAATAGGGCAGCTCCCATACTGTAAACAAAGCCATTACAGGAATTTAAAACACCATGGTAAATTAAGAGCCAGCCTTCCGATGTTTCGATTGGAGCCGGTCCTGGTCCTATTTTTGTGCTCTGCCAGCCACCTTTTGTTCCCATTACATATCTGTGTTCTCCCCAGTGCACTAAATCATTACTCTGGCTTAAAAATATATCACCAAACGGAGTATGGCCATTATCACTGGGACGGCTCAGCATAACATATTTATCATTTATTTTCCTTGGAAACAAAACCCCATTTCTATTGAAAGGTAAAAAAGAATTCTCCATCTGAGTAAATTTCTTAAAATCTTCAGTGTATCCCAGCCCAATTGTTGGACCATGATAACCATTACACCACATTACATAATATTTTCCATCCATTGCTACTACCCGTGGATCATATTTATATTCTGATTTACCGATTTCTTCTTTATCAAATTCAAATTCTATTGGCTCTGGTTCAATGTCCCAGTTTATTCCATCTTTACTTTTGCCAGCATGAATATTCATATTTCTTGCCTTATCATCAACTCTAAAGACACCAGCAAAACCATCTTTGTATGGAACAACAGCACTATTAAAAATACTATTAGAATTTGGAGTCGCGTCACGCGGAATTATTGGATTTTTCTTCGAACGCCAAACTACATTGTCACAATCAGCAGGTTTTTCCTCCCAGGGAATGTTCGGAAGGCTCTTTCCATAAATTTTTAATTCTTCACTCATAAATTAACACTCCTTAAATTTTCTATTTGAATTCTGTAAATTAATAATATTATAAAACTATCACTTTGAACATGAATATAATTCAGATTCTTTTGTAATTAACTCAGTTATTATTTTAAAAAGCTAACAGAATTATAATAATCCTGTTAGCTTAAATCATCTTAATTGTTTATTATTTTAATATTTTTTTTAATTAACTCTTTTCTTGTCTGAACAGAAGCTGCAGAGCGTAGTTTATCTTCAGGTGTATTTTTAACATAATCAACTAATCGATTTACTGAAGATTCTGCCACATGGATCCGGGTATCAGAGGAAGCATAATAAATTAAAACTCTACCATTATCTTCTTTAACAACACCATTAACAAAAACTACGTTGGAGACATCTCCCACTCTCTCTTCCCCCTGAGGTGCTATTAAATAACCACCAGGATTATATATAACTTTAGTTGGTACATCTAAATCCGTCATAAACGCATAAATAACATAACGCAGACCAGCAGCTGTATTTCGGACACCGTGAGCAATATGCAGCCAGCCTTCCTCAGTTTTTATTGGGGCATCTCCCTGACCATTTTTTGTTTCTTTTATTGTATGATAAAACCTTTTATCAATTATCTCTTCCTTTGCAATTTTTGGGTTTTCAATATCATCTGCTAAACCCCAACCGATTCCACCACCAGAACCGGTTGTAATAAAGCTGTCCTGGGGGCGGGTATAAAATGCATATTTACCATCTACAAATTCCGGGTGTAAAACTACATTTCTCTGCTGGGGAGAAGGAGTTTCTAAATCAGGCAGCCGTTCCCAATTTTTAAGGTCTTTTGTTCTCACTATCCCTGCCTGAGCCTCTGCAGCAGTTGTGTTACCCGGTTCAGCTTTCGGGTCTTTTCTTTCTGTACAGAAAATACCATAGATCCAGCCATCTTCATGTTTAACCAGACGCATATCGTAAACATTAATATCCGGTCTCTCAGTTTCTGGGATCTCCACTGGATAATCCCAGAACTCAAAATTATCAATTCCATTATCACTTTCTGCTATGGAAAAAAACGATTTACGATCACTGCCTTCAGTCCTGACAATTAAATAATATTTACCATTTATTTTAATAGCTCCAGGATTAAAAGTAGCATTAATACCCTGTCTTTCCATTAAATATGGGTTACTCTCATAATCTAAATCATAACGCCAGAAAATCGGTGTATGTTCTGCTGTTAAAACAGGATGTTTATAGCGGAAAAAAATTCCGTTACCTGGTTCAACTCTTTCATTTTTTCTTTCAACTAAGTTCTGTCTTTTCTTTTTTAACAAGCGAAGACGAGTCTGAAATTCATCCTTATCTGGTTTATTTATTAAATCCATTTTTTTCACCTCAAATTATTTTTTAGACTAAAATTTGTTCAATTCTATTAATAATTTCATAACAGGCCCTACTGCTGTGATAGGGCGACTTCCAGGCATTAATTTTAGCTTTAGAAGCTGCTTTTCCCTGCTCATTTACCAGCCAGTACCAGCCGCCATTTTGCTGATCAACTATATTTTTTATAATATAATCCCAGCATTTAGCAGCTGCCTGAATAAAATCTTCTTCTCCACTTAACTGGTAGGCGTTAATAAATCCAATAACTGCTTCTGCTTGAGGCCACCAATGGCGGTCTCTATCTAATTTACCATTTTTAGATTCGTAATAAATACTTCCATCTGCTGCAGTTCCATTTTCTAAGACTTCAGCTGCCATTTTTAGTGCATAATCTTCTACAAAATCAAGAACAACCTGTTCTCCCAGTACTTCTGCTGCCTCATAAAGAAGCCAGCTCCCTTCAATATCATGACCATAAGAAATAATATCAGATTTTGATGTCCAGTCCTGATCAAAAAAGAGCTTAAAGCGATACTGATCCTGATTAACTATATTATTGATTACAACTTCAATTAATTCTTTAAGCTTTGATTCTAAACCAGGGTCAGGCCAGACACGATATAAATTGGTATAAGCTTCTAAAATATGAAGATGAGTGTTCATAGATTTGGCGACATTCAGATCTTTCTCACTTAAGCTCATATCATCAGCTGCTGACCAATCTCTATTATATGCTTCAAAATAACCTTTGTATTCTGGATCATAACTTTCACTTTCCAGGATTGAAAAAAGATCTACAGCCCTTTTTAACGCATCTTCATTATCAGCAGCACGATAATATTCGCTAAAAGCATAGATACAGAAAGCTTGTCCGTAAATCTGTTTTTTGTTTTCTTTAACTTCTCCTTTGTAATCTAGCAGCCAGTAAAAACCACCGTATTTTTTATCTTCAAAATTAGCAATGAGATAATCATAAGCTCTATCTGCCATCTTTAAATAATCTGGATTTTTATCCTCGCGGTAGGCATTAGCAAAGCTCCAGAGAATACGGCTGTTTAAAATTAAGGCTTTATCAGCTTCAGCCTGAGCTTTATTAGAAACCGATACTTCACCATAAAATCCTCCATAATGTTTATCAATAGAATTATTCAGCCAGAAAGTTAGTAAATCAGCCTTTTCTTTAGTAACTGAATCGGCGAATTCTTCTAATAAATTTTTTTTCATTTTTATCATCTCCTAGATTTAAGAAATAGTTAAAAGGTTGAATTAATAAGGTCGGTCACACCTTAAAATTCAACCCTTATTCTTATTAAAATTATTTTTGTTTAGTATTTTAAGTTAGTATTTTATTTTTAAAATATTTAATATAATATATCCTAATCTCTTACTTTGATAAATTAATAAGTATCAACTAATGAACTTATTTTTAAGTGTGACTCAAATTCTTCTGCCCTCAGATCAGCATCAATTTCTGCAGTTATATTAATTTCTCTCCCTGGATAAAGATGGAAGAAATTATCACTTAATTTTAAATCATTATCTTCTAATTCTAGCCAGGTCCAGAGGGCTGTTTTAGCTGAACTGATACTCAACCAATATTTACCAGCCTCAAGACGCTTAACTTTAGTTTCAATCTCTGGTTTTTCAAGCTGCATATGTTTTGGTTTAGCGAAAGAGACAAAATTATCAGCTATTATTTCTCCATCTACCTCTAATTCAAGCCAGAGCATTAAATCTCTTATCCCATATTGATTTACATAATCCTGAAGTTCAAGAGTCCTCAGCAGTTGGTTACTTTCGGATTTTATCTCGGTTTCAAATGAGTTTTCTAAAATCAGCTGACCACTAACATTTCTTAACTGCCAGTTAACCTGACCCTTGATGTTCTCAAATTTATCACTGGTTACATGAATTTCAACAGTTGCATCCGCATTATTTTCTATTCCGGAGATAATAATTGGAGCATAAAACCTTTTGGCCATATAATGTAAGGCCTTCCAGCGGCCGTGATAATCAAGTGAAGACCAGCTGGCTACAGGCCAGTTGTCATTTAACTGCCAGTAAAGTGTTCCCATAGCTCGCGGCATATTACGCCGCCAGTTTTCTACAGCATATTTAATTCCTAAGCCCTGGAGGATCTGACTTGTCCATAAAACATTCTCAAAACCCTCTGGTAGTTTAAACCAGTCAAGCATATACTGCATAATTGTAGTATTTCCAATTCCACTGCGCTGATGTTGTTCCATCACATAAGAGGTTATATTACGATCTTCTGCCTCAGTATATCCATAAACTGTTTTTGGTTCCGGAAATGATTGAAAACCAAATTCACTGTTAAAACGATGTTCACAGGTTCTGTACCATTCAAAAGGCTTTTTACCATGCCAGACTTCCCAGAGATGGGCATCTCCCCAGTCGGGATTATTAAAGTCATTGCGGTCCCCTTTTGGACTATGGGGACTTCCGGGCCAGTAATCTGTTTGAGGATCATAATCTGCTACTACTTCGGGTAATAAGTGGTCAAATAATTTTTGATAATCATCCCAGGGCATGGTTATCTTCTCACTATTCCACTCCTGAGCTGCAATACCCTGTTCAATCTCATTATTACCACACCAGAGAGCTAGAGAAGCATGGTGTCTTATTCTTTTAACATTCTCTTCCGCTTCAATCTTTACATTAGCCATAAAATCATCATCAAAGCTGGGATAGGTTCCACAGGCAAAAATAAAATCCTGCCAGACAGTCAGCCCCAGTTCATCACAGATTTCATAAAAATCATCTTTTTCGTAGAGTCCACCACCCCAGACTCTAAGCATATTCATATTTGCATCTGCTGCTGATTCTAAAAGCTGACGATAATCTTTTCTTTCAACTCTGGAGACAAAAGCATCTGCTGGTATCCAGTTAGCACCTTTAGTAAAAAATTCTTTACCATTAGCTGCAAATTTAAAAGATTGACCCCACTGGTCATCTTCTGTAATTAATTCTAGTTCTCTTAAACCAATTTTTTTCCGAACAACATCTAATTCCTGTCCTCCGCTGTCAAAAATAGATATTTCAAGATCATAAAGCGGCTGCTCCCCCATCCCATTAGGCCACCAGAGTTTCGGATTATCTATTTCAAAATCTATTTTTGCCTTTTCACCTTCAATTTCAAAATTATTTTGATAAATTGATTCGCCAGACTGAGTAAAATTAACCCTCACCTTTAATTTTTCAGCAGCAATTTTTTCAGTTATAAGTTCAACATCTACTTCAACACTGCCAGTTTCCAGATGGTTCTGTTCAACCTTTATTTCTTCAATTCTAGCTGTATTTAGAGCAATTAAATCAATGTCATTCCAGATTCCCATGGTAACCAGCATTGGGCCCCAATCCCAGCCAAAGTTACTCGGTTGTTTGCGCAGCCAGCCACCCCCATGAAGGCGGTGATCACCTACACTCCAGGCCGGTATATGAAACTCCTCATCTTTTTTTCTTAAATATGGTAAAGGAGAATTAAAATGAACTCTAATTTCATTTTCTCCCTCTCTTAAATAATCCTGTACTTCAAATTCCCATTTGCGATACATGTTATTTGTGGAAGCAACTTGTTCACCATTAATATATATCTCTGCCAGAGTATCTAAACCCTGAGCACTTAAAATAATTTTCCTGGCACTTATAAATTCGGATCCCAGACTAAATTTTCTGCTGTAATCCCAATCACTTTCTCCAATCCACATAAGATTTTCTTCATTATTTCTATAAAAAGGATCATCAATTTCTCCAGCTTTAATTAAATCTGTATGAACACACCCTGGTACTTCGGCATTAATAGATTGTTCTTGATCAGTCTGACTTAACTGCCATGTACCATTTAAAGATATTTTTTTCATTTTTTCACCTCAATTTAGATTGTTTTCAACATAAACCATTTAACTTACTTTTATTAAATCACAAAATTATTCTACTTTAAAATCATTAATGTTTGCAATTAACTCCTCTGACATCGACTTTAATTCAACAGCAGTAGTCAGTATTTCATCTGTGGAAGCAGTTTGTTCTTCTGTGGAAGCAGAAATCTGTTGAGAACTGGAAGCAAAATCCCTGGTTACCTTTGCAATATCATTAATTGCATTTTCTACATTTTCACTTTCTTTCCGCATGGAGCTAATTCGGGCTACCACATTATCTATTGAACTACCCAGATTTTTAGATACTTTTCTAATTTCTTTGAAAATATTATTTGTATCCTCAATACTTTCTACACTGGCATCTACCAGTTCTTCATTTTGATCCATAGAGTTTACTGCTTTATCTACTCCAAACTGAATTTTTTCTATTAATTTAGATATTTTTTCGGTAGCTCCAGCTGATTCCTCGGCTAAAGAACGAATTTCATCAGCAACAACAGAAAAACCACGCCCTGCCTCTCCGGCTCTTGCCGCCTCTATAGCAGCATTTAAGGCTAAAAGATTAGTCTGATTTGATATGTCATTGATTAAAACTACAATATTTCCAATTTCTTCGGACATTGTACCCAAATTTTGTATTAATTCTGCAACCTCTTTTGTTTCCTGACTCAAATCATTTATGTTATTAATAGAACTATTTACACTCTGATTACCCTTTTCAATTTTTCCCAGTACTTCGTCTGCTCCATTAGCAATTTCTTCTGCATTTTTATCAACTTCTTTAATTTCCCGATTTAATCGCTGTACATTATTATTGCTTTCCTCAATCTGAGCCAGCTGTTCTTCTGATCCGGCGGAAAGATTTTCTACAGCTAACCCAACTTCTTCCGCACCTTTATTAACTTCCCTGCTGTTTTGATCCATTTTTTCGGCAGAGATATTTAAACTTTGAGCCTGATTGTTGATATCGATAACCAAATTATTAAGTTCCGTCAGCATTTCATTAAAGATACCAGCCATAATACCAATTTCATCTTTTCTCTTTAAATCTTTTCCCCTCATCTTAACCTGATTTCGAAGGTCACCATTTTTCATTTTGCTAAATGATTCCATAAAAGAAGAGAGTGGTTTAAGCTGCCAGCTGATAAATAAGAAGGTTAGCAGCAGCGCCAGGACTAAAAAGACTCCTGAGACAGTCCAGATAGTTTTGCCCAGTTTGTTTACAGGTTCCAGCATCTGTTCTGTTGGAATTTCTACTGCTAAAGCCAAATTATCTGTTATTTGTTTTTTTAAGAGATAATTACCCCCAACTTCTTCAGAATTAACTGTATTTTCTGCTGTAGTTTGATTCATAAACCAGCTATTGTCTATTTGCACTGCAAATAGTTCTTTATTTTGGGCCCTAATTATCTGTCCCTCAGAATTGATTAATTTATAGTTTTCAGCATTTTCAATATCCAAACTCTGCAGCTCGGAATATACAATTTCAGGATTTAAAGCCAGAACTATATAAGCTATAATCGTTTCACCATCGTCAGCATAGATTGGTGAGTTATATAAAAGATAGTTCTGATTATTTTCTCTATGTATGGTCCCAAAGTTAATATTCTTATATAAATCCTGATCCAATTTTTCTTTTAAATAATGCTCATTATCTTCTAAAGCCTGTGCCGAATATGCCCTAGAATCCGCAATCACAGTTCCATCTGACATTGCTAAATAAGCAAATTCAATATTTTCAATATTCTCTCTAACAGAACCCAGTGCTCCAGCAGCAGAGTACTGCATTCCCATAAATGAATCTATATTTACTGCAAATTCTTCTCTAGCTTCCGGATCAGTAGTGCTTCCCGGATACAGACCTTCCATTAAAGTAAAATAGCCATTAAAACTGCTGTCAGAATCAATTGAATCGATCTGTCTGTCCAGAGTTTTGATCATTGCCTCAACATTACTCTGATAGGAAGAAGCAACCAAATTGATATTTTCATTAATTTGATTTCTAACAATCTCCGCCGCTGAATTAAAAGTTATATAACTAATGGCACCCAGCATTATTAATAAAATAACTACTATCACAGCTGATATTTTCCATTTTAAGGAATGAAAAAAAGATAAATTTTCTGTTTGAGCAGACATAATTTTCTCCTCCTGCTTTTAATTTTTAAAATCAATAAAGCTTAAAGCGGCCAGAAACCTTATAAAACTGGTATAGGGGAACCAGCTTCTTTGTCTTTAAGCAGCTTTAAGCTTCAATTGAAAATTAATATATAAAATTAGATACTATATTCATTTTTTACTCAATATTATTTTTCTAATCCATTTTTCTCTATTACATCTTTTAATAATCGGGCACTATCTTTTAAGATCCTCTTCTGATTATTTTCATAGTCAATATAAATAATTCCAAATCGCTTATCATATCCAAAAGCCCATTCAAAATTATCCATCAAAGACCAGACATAATAGCCGGCAAGATTAACTCCCTCTTCAATTGCCTGATGTGCGGCCTGAAAGTGTTTTTCTAAATAATCCACCCTTTTTTGATCATGAACTCTGCCATCTTCTGCAATCTGGTCATCATAAGCAGCTCCATTTTCAGTTATAAAAATTGGTTTTTTAGTATATTCCTGATCCAGCCTTTTTAAGAGATCTGTTAAACCTTGAGGATAAACCTCCCAGTCCATTGCAGTATAATCTGCATCTTTTGGCTTGATAGTTTTGTAGTTTAAGAATTCACTTTCATCATATTCCACCAGAGCTCTTGAATAATAATTAATACCCAGAAAATCGATCTCCTTACTGATTATTTCAAGATCTCCAGCTTTTATCTCAATTGGTTTATCAAATTTATTCTGATATAAGTCCATTAGTTTTTCCGGATACTCCCCTTTAAATACAGGGTCTAAAAACCAGCGATTATTAAAGGCATCACAGTAATCTTTTGCAATTTGATCTTCTCTGTTATCGCCCTTAGTGTAAACATGATTCAAATTTAAAGTAATTCCAACTTCACCCTCAATCCCACTTTCTCTAAAACTTTTAACCGCCATTCCATGAGAGAGCAAAACATTATGCGCAACCTGCAGTGCTTTCCGATGATCTTTAAAACCGGGAGCATGTTCTCCCCATAAATTTCCAACCATTGAAACCACCATGGGTTCATTATGAGTTATCCAGCGTGGAACCATATCTCCAAGCTCTCTATACATTATCTGAGCATACTCATTAAAATATTTAGCTGTGTCTCTGTTTTCCCAGCCTCCCTTATCCTGCAATTTTTGAGGTAAATCCCAGTGATAAAGAGTTGCAGATGGTTCAATTCCTGCTTTTAAAAGCTGCTCAACCAGATTTTTATAAAAGTCAATTCCTTTTTGATTTATTTTTCCTTTACCTGCCGGTAAAATACGGGGCCAGGCTATGGAAAAACGATAAGTATCAAGTCCCAGCTCCTTCATTAACTCCACATCTTCTTTGTAGCGATGATAATGATCACAGGCTACATCTCCCGTATCATTATTTACTATATTACCTTTTTTATGGGTAAATCTATCCCAAATTGATTCACCCTTACCATCTTCATTATATGCTCCCTCAATTTGATAGGATGCTGTAGCAGCCCCCCATTCAAAATCTTCGGGAAATATTATCTTTGCCATTCAACTGCCTCCTCTAAATTTCAATTATCATCTATCGTCTTCTATTGTATTTATTATGCGATTATTATTTAGATAGTTTTTTTAATAAATTAAAACTACTTATCACTAAATAATACACTGTGATCTTCGTCAATTTCTACAAAGCCTTTACCTTTATTTTCTTTATAGAATTTTTGTACATCGTTTACTACCTGTTCCGGTAAGAATTCTTCCTCCGGGTCCCAGCGTTCACCAATCTCAGGTACGGCTTCAAATAACATCTGCGTATAAGGATGAGTTGCATTTTCGTAAATCTTTTTGGTATCTCCTCTTTCAACCAGACGTCCTTTATACATAATCAGTGATTTATCACTGATATAATAACCTAAGTTAAGATCATGAGTAATAAAAATTACTGCCATCCCGTGTTTTTTACAGGATTCTACCAGTAAATTCAAAACTCCAATTCTGGTTGAAGCATCCAGCATACTGATTAACTCATCCGCTATTAAAACATCAACATCCATCAGTAGTGCCCTGGCAATTAACAGCCTCTGCAATTGTCCTCCACTTAACTGATGAGGAAACTTACCTAAAGTACGATCCGGATTTAAGTTTACATCATATAAGGCATCTCTAATTGCCTTATCCTTATCTTCAAATCCCAGGTCAAAAGAATCAAAAATCATATCAAAAACTCGATCCACACGGTAGAGAGGATTAAAAGTTGCAAATGGATCCTGAAAAATGCCTTGAACTCTTCGATAATATTCTTTCGTTTCTTCTTTATCTTCAATTTCTGAAATGTTTTTACCTTTGTAAATAATCTCACCTTCAGAAACTTTAATCAGCTTCAAAATCAATTTCCCTACTGTTGTTTTTCCACTACCACTTTCTCCAATCAGAGAAATAATTTTACCCTTTTCAATATCAAAAGAAATATCTTTTGCAGCTACAGTATATTCAGGATTTAAAATACCACTTTTAAAGATCTTGGATAATCCCCGAATTGACATTACTACATCATTATTTTTTTCCACTTAAATCACTTCCTAACTCTTTCCATCTCCAGCAGGAAACATAGTGATCTTCTGCTACCTTTTCCCTTTTTGGAGTTTCTTCGCATTTTTCAATTGCATAAGGACAGCGGTGTCTGAAACGACAGCCTTTACCAATATTAAGCAGATGAGGTGGTGTTCCTTCAATACCAGATAAACGCTTATCTTTATATTGAATACCCACTTTAGGTAGAGAATCAATTAAAGATCTGGTATAGGGATGACGAGGATTGTCTACAATCTCGTCTGTTGGTCCTATTTCTGCAAAGTTACCGGCATACATAATCATGATCCGATCTGCTATCTGATATAAAATAGATAAATCATGAGTAATAAACATTGCAGAACCAATTATCTCTAAATCCCGCAGATTAGCCAGCATTGTTGCTACAAAACGCTGAGAACTTACATCCAGAGCTGAAGTAATTTCATCTGCTATTAAAAATTCTGGATCTAAAATTGTAGAAATTACCATAATTACTCTCTGTTTCATACCACCTGAAAGTTCAATTGAATATCTATTTAAAACTGATTGATCCAGATTAACCAGATCAAGCCGTTCTTTTACCTTATCAAAAAATTTCTTATCTGTTTTGACCCCATGCTGTCGGGCCAGATCCGCTATATATGTTTTTATCTTTTTAGTTGGAGAAAAAGCATCAAGGGCATACTGAGGAATTAAAGAAATTGTTCTTAAGCGGAGCTTTTTAAATTCTTTTTCACTCATTTCCATAATCTGATGACCAACCAGATCAACATCACCCGAAATATACTTGAGAGGTTTTTTTCTGGAAATAAAAGTGCTGGCCAGAGTACTTTTACCACAGCCAGATTCTCCTGCCAGACCTAAAATTTCTCCCTTTTTTAAAGTAAAAGTTATATCGTCTACGGCTTTGACCTGTCCTTTTAAAATATCATAATATGCCTTTAAGTTTTTGACTTCTAATATATTTTCGCTCATCACTTACATCTCCCTCAAACGTGGGTTAAAGGCTGCATCTAATCCTGTATTGACAAAATAAAGTGCGGTAATTAAAATTGCTAAAATTAAACCAGGGATTATTGCCCACCACCACATACCAAGTTGGATTCCATTCCAGTTAACAGCATTCTGCATTACAAGTCCCAGAGAAATTCCTTTTGTCGGTCCCAGTCCTAAAAATTCGAGCTGTACCGTTGCCAGCATTGTTCCATTGAACTGCTGGATAAAAACCATAAATACATAGGAAAACATATTGGAAGCGATATCTTCTCTTAAAATTCTACCCACACTAATTGAAGAAATTTTAGATAAAGATACATATTCCTGATTTTTAAGAGAAAGGGTCTGAGATCTTACTGCTCTTGCTGTCCAGGGCCAGGCTGTAGAGGCAACTATAACTGCCATCACAAAGGTCCCCCGTACTTCTAAAAAGGCTGCAATTACAATTAAAAGTGCCAGTTGGGGAATTACAACAAAGATATTTGTCAGCATCATTAAAAGTTCATCAAAAATTGTTCCACCATAATAACCGGCTACAAAACCAATTATACAGCCAATTAAAGTTGCAATTGTACCTGCAATAGCACCAACTAAAAGGGTTGAACGTAAACCATGTACTGTTCGTGTAAATACATCCTTCCCATCAATTGTAGTTCCAAAAAAATGTTCTGATGAAGGTGGTAAATAACCCTGACCTGCATATTCATCATATTCATATCTTGTTAAAAGTGGACCAAAAGCTGCCAGCAAAAATACTAAAATTACAATAGATAAACCAAAAAGTACTTTTTTATTTGTAAGGGCATAATACAAATTTTCATGTTTAGCCCAGAAATCTTTTGCCACAATCTACACCTCCTCAGTAAATGAAAGCCTAACTCTTGGATCAATAAACATGTATACAATATCGACTACAAAGTTTGCTACTAAAACCATTGTTACAATTGTCAAAAAGATTCCCTGCATTAAAAAATAATCCTGATTTTGAACTGCATCTAAAAGCATTCTTCCCAGGCCAGGATAATTAAATACTACCTGAACTGTAATTGCTCCCCCCACTATGCGGCCGATTCTTAAAGCAAGACCGGTAACCTGAGGTAAAACACCATTCCGAAAACCATACTTACGAATTAACTTTTTAGAAGAACCCAGGGTCTCCATATACTTTGAATAATTTGAGCTTTTTTCGTACATAATCATATTTCTCATACCAATTGCCCAGCCGCCCAGCTGAACTAAAAACATGGTAAAGAAGGGCAAAAACCAGTGATGTAAAAAGTTTTTAATAAAATTCCAACTTAAAGCAGGGGAAGCTACTGCACTATAGGCCCCGCTGATTGGGAACCACTGCAGAACAACTCCAAAGAAGAAGGCTACCAAACCAGCCATCCAGAAATAAGGAGATGAAGCAAGAAAATAAAAGAAAGGCATTGAAGCATTATCTACTTTTTTATCAGTTCCTGAATAAGCACCCAACTTATTACCAACAATCCAGCTTAATATAATTGCAGGAAACAAAACAGATAAATCATATACAATTGCTCTTTTTATAATATCTATTACTGGAGTTGGAAACTGGATAATTGAGATTCCAAAATCAAGAGTAAAGACTGATTTCCAAAAGTTAAGATACTGCTGCCACACTGGCTGATCAAGATTAAATAATAATGTTAATTGTTCTTCTAAAATTTGACGCCCCCCCTCCATTCCAGAAAAACGTGACAAAAGTGATTGGATTGGATCTCCAGGCATCATTCTGGGGATGATAAAATTTATGGTAACTGCCAAAATAAATGTAATAATATAAATCATTAATTTTTTCCGTAAATATTTGCCCATTTTATACTGCTCCTTTCTAAATAACAGGCCCGATAAGAATATCGGACCTGTATTTATTAGTTAAATTCAATTGTCTATTAATTATTTAGCTGGTTTAATACCGATTAAGGTATCGATCATTCCTAACTGATAAGCATTACCCCAGGTTACTGGAACACCATAAGGCTTATCTTCACTTGGCCAGTTAGTCCAATTATTTGTAGTCTGCTGAGCCCAGAGACCATTATGCCAGAGAGGAACAGTTGGCATATCTTTTAATAAGATTCTCTGAATCTTAGATGCAATTTCCTGTTTTCTGGTTTCATTTCTAGTCATATTAAACTCATCAATTAATTCAAACAGCTCTGGATTATCATAAGCACCCCAGTTACCATTACTAATTGTTTTTCCATTAATATTTTCATTTGCTACACCATTCCAGTAGTCAAATGGTGTTGAGGATAATGTGGTCTGGAAGTTAGCGATTAACATGTCAAAATCTTTATTAAAACGCTTATTGTCAAATAGTGAAGAATCAGGGAAGTTAGGTTTAATATTAACACCAATTTCTTCAGCATTTTGAGCAATAACTCTAACAGCTGACATCCAGTCTGTCCAGCCACTAGGAACTATAATACTTAATTCTAGAGGATCACCATTTGGCATATCTCTCCAGCCATCACCATCTGCATCTACATAACCTGCATCATTTAGAAGTGCTTTAGCTTTAGTAGTATTGTATTCAAATCCATATTCATCTACTACTTCTTCGTCAAGATATTTTAACCAACCTTCTCCAAATAACCCTGTAGGATTAGCAGCTTTTACAAGACCACCATATACTCGCTCAACAATTGACTCTTTATTTACCATAAAGGCCATTGCTCTTCTAAAATTAACATCACCCATTGGTTTTCTAGTGGTGTTCATGTATAAATTAGCAGTATTCCAGGAAAGCATATAGGGTTCTTCTTCATACCAGGTTTTTAAACCAAATTGGTCTTTAATTTTCTGAACTCCAGGAATAAAGTTGTTGCTTAAATCAAGCTCACCCTTCATTAACATACCCATTACTACATTGTTGCTCTGATTAACTAAGTCAACAAGATACTTAGGTTTGGGCTGTCCAAAAACATCATTACCCCACCAGTTATCATTTCTTTCCCAGACCATTCTATCCTGACCGACTTCTCTAGCAGTATAGGGACCAGTTCCAACTGGATCTTTCATTGTTCTGGTGATTAATTCACCAGAAGGAATATCACTCCAGATGTGTTCTGGTATAATGTAGCGCTCATATAATTCTGCATTCCATTCTGCATAATGAGGTTCACTAAAAGTAAATCTAACTGTATAATCACCTTCAGCTTCTACAGATTGGAGCCATTTCCAGACAGGTGAATACATTATAGAATTTTCTTTTGCAATTTCATAGGTAAAGACTACATCTTCTGCATTAAATTCTTCACCATCAGTCCAATTAATTCCTTCTCTTAAATTAAGAACATACTCATTTTCGCTTACCCATTCTCCACTTTTTGCAAGCCAGGGAGTATAAGTATTATCGAGAGGATTATAAGAGAACATTGTCTCATAAACTAAACCGCCAGTTCCAGGTGTAGGGTTAGGAATTAAAATATTCCAGGTTGATGGAGGTCCCCACATTGCTCCGGAAACTACCAATGTCTCTTCTCTAGGAAGATCCTGAGCTAAAGACATTCCTCCAACTAAAAATAGAAAAGCCAGAGTTAAAATTAAAACTTTCTTACCAACATTAATCATTAATAAACACACCCCTTTAAATTATTTTATGATGCAAAATGTCACTCTCTTTTATCTTAAGGGATTATTAACTTATAAAAAGTAAGAGTGAGCAAAATTTTAGCTGTTTTATGAATCTTCATTAAATTAAATTAATTTAATGCTAGAAAAAACTAACAATCCAATCAAAACTGCGCTAAAATTTACTAAAACGATTTCTTGATTCAATTATAGCGCAAATTTGCAGACAACACCACTTTACAAAAAAATTAGATAAAAAATTGGCGACTTATTCCTTCTTTTGATATAATATTTGTTACCTACAACAAATATGAAAGGAATAAACCG
>NZ_QBLR01000055.1:0-17948 GCF_003070835.1 Halanaerobium sp.
CGTGGAGATTAATATCTGAGAGAAATAAATAAATTTGAAAGGAAGGTTTAAATGATTAAAAGTGGAGATGAAATAAGACAGGCTTATCTTGATTTTTTTGAATCTAAGGGTCACTTAATTATGGACAGTGCACCGCTGATTCCAAAAAATGACCCGAGTCTGTTGTGGATAAATGCCGGGATGGCTCCCTTTAAGCCTTATTTTGACGGCAGTCTTGAGCCGCCTAAAAGCCGTATTGCCACCAGTCAGAAGTGTATCCGTACAAATGATATAGAAAATGTAGGTAAAACAGCACGCCACCACACCTACTTTGAGATGCTCGGAAACTTTTCTTTTGGCGATTATTTTAAAGAAGAGGCAATCAGCTGGGCCTGGGAGTTTGTGACCGATGTTCTAAAGCTGGACCAGGATAAGCTCTGGATTACAATTTATAAGGAAGACGAAGAAGCCTTTAAAATCTGGCATGATCAGGTTGGTCTGCCGGAAGAAAGAATTGTTCGGATGGGTAAAAAAGAAAATTTCTGGCAGATTGGAACCGGACCCTGTGGTCCCTGCTCAGAGATTCACTATGACCGCGGTGTAGAAGCGGGAGACAGTGAAGAAGATGTATTAGGTGGTGAGGGTGACAGATATTTAGAAATCTGGAATCTGGTATTTACCCAGTATAATTATACCGAAGCTGGCGAATACAAAGAACTGCCCAATAAAAATATAGATACCGGAATGGGACTTGAAAGAGTAGCTTCCATTCTGCAGGAGACTGAAACCAACTTTGAAACAGATTTAATTAAACCGATTATCGATCAGGTAGTAGAAATGACAGAAATTCCCTATCAAAAAGATGAGGAAAGTGTAACCGCCTATCGAGTAATTGCTGACCATATTCGCTCAGCCTCTGTTGCTATTTCTGATGGAGCTCTGCCTTCCAATGAAGGACGCGGCTATGTAATCCGCCGTCTGATTAGAAGAGCAGCTCGTTATGGCCGCAAACTTGGATTTAAGGAACCATTTTTATATAAACTGGTAGAAAAAACCGCTGAGATTGTTAAAGGTGTTGCCCCAGATCTTAAAAAACAGCTGGCCCATGTTAAAAATGTGCTCAAATCTGAGGAAGAAAGTTTCTTAAAAACCTTAGAACAGGGTTTAAATATTTTAGAAGAGATGCTGGCTGAGCTTGAGGCAGAAAATAAAGAAGTGCTGGCAGGTAAAGATGCCTTCCGCCTTTATGATACCTATGGTTTTCCACTTGATTTGACCGAAGATATTGCAGCTGAGGCTGGAATTAAGGTTGATCAAGAAGGTTTTGAAGCGGAAATGGCTGCTCAGCGCAAAAGAGCCAGAGAAGCCAGAGAAGAGACTTCTTTCAGCAGTGGAGAAGTAGAAAAATTATACGCAGAATTTAAAGCTCAGATTGAAGAAGATAACTTTACCGGCTACCACTCACTTAAAGAAAAGACTGAGGTTGTTGGTTTGCTTAAAGACAAACAAAAGGTGGAAAAGCTTAATGCAGGAGACAGTGGAGAGATTATTCTTGCTAAAACTCCATTTTACGCAGAGAGTGGAGGCCAGCTTGGAGATCAGGGTGTAATTAAAACAGATGATTTTGAGGCTGAAGTTAGAGATACAGTCAAAAAAGCTGAAGTTTTTGTGCATCAGGTAGAAGTCAAATCAGGAGCAGTAGAAAGCGGGACTCAGGTAGAAGCAGTTGTCTACCACAACCGTCGACAGGCAACAGCCCGCCACCACTCAGCAACTCATCTGCTTCATAAAGCTTTAAAAGAAGTACTGGGAGAGCATGTAAACCAGTCTGGCTCACTGGTAGCTCCGGACAGACTGCGTTTTGACTTTACTCATTTTTCTGCTCTGACAGCAGATGAGCTGGAAGAGATTGAAAGCAGAGTTAACCAGGCTGTAATGGAAAACTATCCTGTCCAAACCGAAGTTAAGGCTATTGATGAAGCTAAAGAAATGGGAGCAACCGCTCTCTTTGGTGAAAAATACGGAGAAGAAGTTAGAGTTGTTAAAATGGGTGACTTTAGTTTAGAACTCTGTGGTGGAACTCATGTTGAGGCCACAGGTGATATTGGAGCCTTTAAAATTGTTTCCGAAAGTGGAATTGCAGCCGGAGTCAGAAGAATTGAAGCAGTAACTGGCGAATATGCTCTGGATTACTTTAATTCTAAACTGGAGCTTTTAAATCAGGCAGCTTCAGAATTGAAAACTGAGCCGGATAATCTTTTACAGCGGGTAAGACAGCTGCAGAAAGAACAGAAAAATCTGGAAAAAGAACTTGAAAACTTAAAGCAGAAACTTGCCGGTTCTAAAAAAGATGAACTGATCGACCAGCTGCAGCAGATTGAAGGTATAAATGTCCTGACAGCAGAGCTCGACGGCCTCGATAATTCAGCCTTAAGAAATTTAAATGATCAGCTGAAAGATAAAGTTGATTCGGCTGTAATTGTGCTGGCCAGTAAGGGAGCCAACAAAGTTATTTTTGTTGCATCTGTGACTGAGGATCTGATTAAAAAAGGATTTAAAGCTGGAGATATTATTTCAAAAGTAGCCAGAACTGCCGGTGGTGGTGGAGGTGGACGTCCTGATATGGCCCAGGCAGGAGGTTCAAAACCAGAAAAGACTGCTGAAGCACTGGCGGAAGTAGAAAAAATTGTTAAAGAAATTGCAGGCTAAGAGGCTTTAAGCTGATGAAAATCTTTTTTATTAGGAAAAAATACTGATAAAAACAAGGAATTTAAAGCTGACTACAGAAATAATAATATAAGGCAAATTTAAATACGGGATGTGATATATATGGCCGCAGAAGATTTTAACGATAAAACGATGCGTTTTAAGATTAATAAAGAAGAGTTAAGTGAAGCAGCATTTGTTCTGGGAAAGGTGTCTAAGGCCCTGGAGGAAAAAGGATATAATCCTATCAATCAAATTGTCGGATATTTGCTTTCTGGAGATCCTGCTTATATAACAAGTTATAAAGACGCCCGGACAATGATTAGAACTATCGATCGTGACGAAATAATAGAAGAATTACTGCGCAGTTATTTAAATAACTAGCAGGTGATGATTTTAAGGCAGCTGAAATTTTTCAGCTGTCTATTTTTTTAGTTTAAGATATCAAAAAATGTAGAACATTAACTAAGGAAAACAATAAATGTCTTGTTATTAGTCTTTTTTTTATATAAGATTTGCTTAGAACAATTAATTACAATAGGAGGAATAATAATGAGATATGCAGTGATTGGAACTGGTTCCCGTTCAGCAATGTATTATGAAGCCTTAGTTGAAAATGAAAAAATAGCAGCAGAAAATGAACTTGTTGCTCTGCTTGACTTAAATCAGACCAGAATGAATTATGTTAACGAAAAATTAGGTCTGGAGCTGCCAACCTATAAACCCCATCAGTTTGATGAGATGCTGGCAGCAGAAAATATTGAAGGAATTGTTGTTACTACCAAGGATTCCCACCACCATGAATATATTATTAAAGGTTTAAAAAATGAGCTAAAAGTGATTACCGAAAAGCCGATGACCACCAATGAAGCTAAAAATCAAGAAATATTAGAGGCCATGGAAGAAACAGGCAATGACCTGACTGTGACTTTTAATTACCGCTATTCTCCTTATCGCTCTAAAGTAAAGGAATTGCTGCAGGAAGGAGTTATTGGTGAGGTGACAATGGTCGAATTTCACTGGTATCTAGATACAACTCACGGTGCTGATTATTACCGCCGCTGGCACGGAGAAAAAAGAAACTCCGGCTCTCTATGGGTACATAAAGCAACCCACCACTTTGATTTAGTTAACTGGTGGCTGGATTCTGCTCCCGAAGAAGTTTTTGCCTTTGGCGAAAAAAGATTTTATAAACCAGAAACATTCCAGTATAGAATGAGATGTAAGGACTGTGATGTTAAAGATGAATGTAATTTTGAGCTTGATATGAGTTCTTCTGATAAACTTTCTGCTCTCTATCTGGAGGCAGAAGATGAAGACGGTTACTTTAGAGATCGCTGCGTATTCTCTCCAGAAATTAATATCTGGGATACCAGAGCTCTAACTGTCAGATATCAGAATAAAGCACTTTTAAGTTATTCACTCAATAACTATGCTCCTTATGAAGGTTATAAAGTTGCTTTTATCGGAACCAAGGGTAGAATTGAGCAGGATGTAGTCGAAGCTTCTTATATCAGCGGTCATGATGGTGAGCTGGAAAGACAGACTCCGGATAATAATATCCGCCTGGAAGTCTTCCCGCTCTTTAAAGAATCTTATACCATTGATGTTGAAGTTGAAGAAGGAGGCCACGGTGGAGGAGATAAGCGTCTTTTAGAAGATATCTTCCTGGAAAATCCAGAAGCTGATCCGCTCGGCCGCAAAGCTGGTGGCTATGATGGTGCCATGTCAATTTTAACCGGTATTGCAGCCAGACGCTCAATCGAAAAAGAACAGCCAATCAAGATTAAGAATCTGGTTAAATTCCCAGCCAACTTCGGCAGCTAAATAATATTTCTCAAAGACCTCTGGTTAAAATCATCAGAGGTCTTTTACTTTTCTGTATTCAAGTGGTGATAAATCGGTAATTTCCTTAAAAATCCTGCCGAAATGAGTAATATTATTAAATCCTACCTCAGTTGCAATTTCTGTAACCGAAAGCTCACTCTGCAGCAGCAGTTTACTTGCTTCTTTAACTCTTACATTATTTTTATATTCCACAAAATTAAAACCTGTGACCTCTTTAAATACGCGGCTTAAATAGGCAGGGCTGTAGTTAAATTTCTCGGCCAAAGAGCTTAGAGATAATTTATTTTCGTAATTCTGGCTGATATAAGCGGCAATTTTTGAGATGTTTTCATGTTTTTGATCCGGATATTTAAGGTTTTGAGAGGCAGATTCTGCGGAAATCCTCTTGATCAAAATTAATATTTCAGCAATAATTAATTTTACAGCCAGTGAATTTTCAGGATTATTTTTCTTTTTAGATTCCGCAGTTAACTTAAAGAGCTCTTCTTCCAACCAGAGCTGTTGTTCTGGGTTGAGGCTCAAAACATTTTCTTTTTTTTCAAAAACATCAAAAAGTTCAGCTGACTTCATTTCAGCTGCCAGAGAAGAAAAAAGCTGCTCATCAAACTGAATTAAAATTCTTTCGTGTTCAGGGTTTTTGCTGTCGATTGTGCTTGTTTTATGGAGGATATTTTTATTGATTAAGACTAAATCTCCTTTTTTAACGTGGTAGCTGCGCTGGTTGATAAAGTAATTGCGCTCACCTTTTAAAAGATAATAAATCTCAAAAAGATTGTGGTAATGCCTCTGGTCCATATTAAAAGGTTCAGAATTTCTTTTGACCTGGGTAATAACTGGTTGGTTCATTATTTACCTCCAGAATTTAAAATTAAATTGACAAAATCACTTAACTTTAGCTTAAAAATTTGCTTATTTACTAAAATGATTATATAATATTTTATTGAAGAAAGAAAATTGGAGGCAAAAGAGTTGAGAATTTTAGGTCTGGATTACGGCAACAAAAGAGTAGGAGTAGCAGTCAGTGATTCTCTGGGGTGGACAGCTCAGCCGCTGGCAACACTTAAGATGCACGGGCACCAGGAGCTACTTTTGGAAATTAATCAATACATAGATAAATATGAAATAGAAAAAATAGTGGTCGGAATGCCCTACAACATGGATGGTTCAGTCGGTAAAAGAGCGGAAATTACTCAGGCTTTTATTAATTTTTTAGAAAATAATCTTGAGCTTCCAATAATCATTCAGGATGAGCGTCTGACAACAAGTCAGGCTAAAAATATTCTGTTGGAAGCTGATGTCAGCAGAGAAGGCAGAAAAAAGGTAATTGACAAGATGGCAGCTGCTTTAATTCTGCAGTCCTATCTTGATCAGCAGTAAACTTATTGTACCTTTATTGTACCTGGTTCAAATCAAACGATTTGAACCAGGTACAGGAGAAATGATTCACAAACCATAAAACGAAAGGGGTAATTATAATGAGTGATGGAAAGTTTTGGATTGATGAAGACGAAAAGGAACTGGTTTTATCAGATGGCACAGGTGAGAGCCGCTTTATTATAGAAGATGATCTGGTGATTGATGGAGTAAAATATTTAATTATTGTTGATGCCAGAGCCGGTGAAGACGCTGATGCCACAGTTGTTAAGATTTTAAATGAGGGTGAAGAAGAAATCATCATCCCTGTTGAAGAAAAAGAAGAATTCGAAAAAGTTCAGGCAGCTTACATAGAGGATATGGAGTAATAAATTATGGGAGGAAGAATTTGAAGTTGAAAAGAACAGCCCTGGTATTTTTGATTTTTATCATAGTACTCAGCTTTTCGCTGAGGGCCTATTCTTTAATGGAGCCAATAAATGAGGTTGATCCAAGTGAGATTAAAGTCCAGATTGAAAAAGGGATGACCGGGCGGGCTATTGCAGAAAAACTGGAAGCAGAGGGTGTAATTAAATCCTCTACTATTTTTTATTTACTGCTCCGCTTTAAAGGGATTAACAACCTCCAGGCTGGCTATTACAGCTTTTCAACTTCAGATACACCTCTGGAAATAATTGATAAGCTGCAGCGGGGAGAAGAAGAAAGATTTAAAGTTACTATCCCTGAGGGCTTTACTCTGGCAGAGATTTTAGATAGATTTGCTGCCCTTGAGAGGCCTCAGTATGAGAGAGAACTTTTGGCTGCAGAGATCAATAAACAGGCTGCAGAACTGGAGTTGGAGACTTCTCTGGAGGATTCTCCTTTAAGTATAGATCAGCTCTATCTGGCGGAAGGGATAATTATTCCCAACACCTATAATTTCCCGATGAGTTATCAGGAAAGTGATATTGCAGAAGATTTAATATCTTACTTTAAAGAAGAAAGACTGCCTCTGATTAGAGAAGCAGCTGAGTCAGCAGATTATTCTGCTTATGAACTTTTAATAATTGCTTCTCTAATTGAAGAAGAAGGAAAACTGGCAGCTGAAAATAAAATTATTGCCTCAGTAATTTATAACCGCCTGGAGCAGGGAATGCCGCTGCAGTTAGATGCTACAGTTCAGTATGCACTGCCTGAGAGAACTTCCAGGGTATTATACAGAGATTTAGAAATAGACTCTCCCTATAATACCTATCAAATAGAAAAACTGCCGCCAACACCAATTGCAAGTCCCGGTAATCAGGCTCTAAAAGCAGCAATTAATCCGGCTGAAAGTGATTATTTATTCTATTTTGCCCGGGGGGACGGCAGCCATATCTTTACAGAAAGCTATGACGAGCATCTGCAGAAACAGAGGGAGTTAAATTAGATTATGAAACTTACCGATATCAACAGCAAATTCTCAAAAAATAAATATATTGAAGCAGAATTTGCTGAGCTTGAAAAAGAATGCAAAAAAATGCACATTCCAATTATCGACCGCGATGCAGCTGATCTGCTCAAACTGCAGCTTAAACTAAAAAATCCGCAGCAAATTTTAGAAATCGGAACAGCTTACGGGTTTTCAACTCTGCTGCTGGCAAAATACAGTGCAGAGCAGTCTGAGATAACAGCGGTCGAAGTAGATCCAGAGCGGGCACTCAAGGCCAAAGAAAATTTTACTCAGTTTAATTTTCAGGAGAAAATAGATTTAAAAGTCGGAGATGCCTTTGATGTCCTGCTCTATTTAAAAAAGGATTATGATTTTATTTTTCTTGATGCTGCCAAAGGGCAGTATTTTTATCTTTTTGAATATTTAATGGAGCTTTTGGCACCGGGCGGAATTTTAATCTCTGATAATGTATTATATAAAGGAAAGGTTCTAGAGGCTGGAGAAACGAGACATAAAATCAGAACAATGGTCAATAATTTAAAAAAATACTTAAAATTAATTATGAACCACCCGGAACTTGATTCAACAATTGTCACTGCAGGTGATGGGATGGCGATTAGCAGGAGGAAGGATATAAATGAATAAAGTCGAATTACTGGCACCGGCAGGCAGTCTGGAGAAATTAAAAACTGCCATTTTGTTTGGTGCTGATGCTGTATATTGTGGAGGTTTAAACTTTGGCCTGCGGGCTGGAGCTGATAATTTTACTGTTGAGGAGCTTGAAGAAGGAATAGAATTTGCTCACCAGCGGGATAAAAAGGTCTACATGACCCTGAATATGATCCCGCACAATCAGGAACTGGCTCAACTTCCAGAATATATAGAAGAAATAAAAAAACTGAAGCTCGATGCTCTAATTATTTCTGACCCCGGTGTCTTTGCTGCGGTCAGAAGAGAAATGCCGGAGATGGAGATTCACATCAGCACCCAGGCCAACAATGTCAACTGGGCTTCTGCCCTATTCTGGGCTGAACAGGGTGCCGAAAGAATTATTCTGGCCAGAGAACTCAGCCGGGATGAAATTAAAGAAATTGCAGCCAAAACTGAGGGAAAAGTTGAGCTGGAATACTTTGTCCACGGAGCAATGTGTATTTCTTATTCCGGCCGCTGTCTTTTGAGCAACTATTTTGTTGGTCGGGATGCAAATAAGGGAGACTGTGCTCAGTCCTGCCGCTGGAAATATCACCTGGTCGAAGAAAAGAGACCGGGCGAATATTATCCGATTGAGGAAAATGACCAGGGAACCTTTATTATGAATTCCAGAGATTTAAATCTGGCAGAAGAGGTTCCGGAGTTGATAGAGCTGGGGCTCAGCAGTCTAAAAATAGAGGGCAGGATGAAGAGTGTTCACTATGCAGCCACTGTTGTAAATACCTACAGACAGCTAATTGACCGGTATTATGAGGATCCAGATAATTATGAAGCTGACCCGGAGCTTTTAGCAGAGCTCAGAAAAATAAGCCACCGCGATTACACCAAAGGTTTTTATTACGGTAAACCGGGAGCTGAAGGTCAGCGCTATGAGAGCTCCTCCTATTTAAGGACTTACGATTTTATGGGAGTTGTTAAAGACTATGATTCTGAAAATAAGGAAGCTTTGGTAGAGGTCAGAAATAAGATATTTAAAGGAGACGAGCTGGAGCTGATAGTGCCCGGTCAGAAGACTTTTACAGTCACTGCAGATTATTTACTTGACGAAGAGGGAGCAGAAATCGAAGCAGCTCCTCACCCAAAACAGCTGATTAAAATACCACTCGCCGCAGAAGTGCCGGCCGGTTCTTTACTCCGCCGCCAGAAGGAGAATTAAAATGAAGGATACTTTAAAACTAAGATACGAGGTTGACCCTAAAGAAATTAATTATATAGATATGATAATTAAGGCTTATGAGGGAGTTGGAACAGTCAATGTTGATCACGATAACCCCGGTGAGATCTGGATTGATGTAACAGAAGGAACCAAAAATGAAGTTAAGGAAATAATGGCTGATCTGGGAGAAAAATTTAAAGTTGAATTAATTTCTGAAGAATAAAATCTACTACTTTTAAAAGTTCAATGCCTCCACTACAGGACTCAAGCTGATTATTTAAATAAAGCAGAATCTGCTTGAAAAAATGTAAAATAAGAACATTTGACATTCGGTCAGTAATTGTTTATTATTAAGGTGATAACCAAATATAATTATTAATAAGTTTATAAGAAATGTTGGATTGGAAGTCAAAAAAGGAGGAAGATTGTATTATACATTTAACTACTAGTGTACAACAGGGAGGTAATAATGATGCTGAGTAGAAGTAGAGTTTTAATCTCGGTGATGTTACTCCTCATAATGGTTACTTTTGTTAATCTCGAGGAAGCAGAGGCTCTGGAGTTGACAGAATTTGGAAGTAGAGCAATGCGCAGAGGCGACGAAGGCATAGATGTAGCAGTATTACAGCAAAAATTAAAACAGATGAGTTTTTATAGTGGAAATATAGATGGAATTTATGGAGGCGGCACAGTCGAGGCCGTTAAAAAGTTTCAGCAGCAGAATGGACTACAGGTCGATGGTGTTTTTGGTGAGACATCTTTTAAGGTGCTGCCTGATCTAAAAGCAGAATTAAATTATAACATATCCAGAGATGATATCATACTTCTCGCCAGAATTATTCACGGAGAGGCCAGAGGAGAAGACTTTAGAGGTAAGGTTGCAGTTGGTTCAGTTATTCTAAATAGAATTGCCAGTAACCAGTTTCCAGATACAATTAGGGATGTGATCTTACAGAAGGGACAGTTCAGCAGTTTGATGGATGGACAGGCTAACTATTATCCCGGAGAAGAAGAACTGCAGGCTGCGAGAGCAGCACTGCTAGGATATGATCCGGCTCTGGGTTCGATTTATTTCTATAATCCTGATATAGCAACAAATACTGCCTGGATTTCCCGCCGTAATTTTGTAACCAGAATTGGCGGCCATGTATTCTTAAGGTAAAAAAATAATATAAAAACAAAAAAATAGCACCGGAGTGGTGCTATTTTTTTAGAGATTAATATCCAATTTTTGTTATTTGGGTAAAATATTATTTTTCTTTTTGCAGGTCTTTCATATTCTCCATACACTCGCCACAGATTGTTCTACCTTTATATTCGATAGTGTCATCTGCACTGCCACAGAATATACAGGCTGGCTCATATTTTTTCAAAATAATTTTTTCTTCGTCAACAAAGATCTCCATTGGGTCTTTTTTATTGATATTCATAGTTTTTCTGAGCTCGATTGGAATTACCATTCTACCCAAATCATCAATTTTACGGACGATACCAGTAGATTTCATGTTAATTCTCCTTTCTTAACAAATTTCGACAAATTATTCTTATTTATTACATTATACAATTATTCAGACCCATAGTCAATACCCAAATGTTATTTTTTTAAGTAAAAAATGGATATTTAAGCGAAAAAATTCAAAAAAATTATTAATATCTCTGCAGATTTATGATAAAATAGAAACAGTCATTTAAAATGAGGTGTTGCAAATGGAAAAGTTAAAAGAAAAGTTTAAAAGAAAGTTAGCAGAAAATAATTATAAATTGACCAGACAGAGAGAAATTATTTTAGAAACAATTTTAGAGAAAGAAAACTGGCACTTTACTGCCGAGGAACTTTTTTCTGCCGTTAGAGAAAAGGATAAAGATATTGGGATGGCAACAATCTACAGAACTTTAGAACTGCTGCAGAATCTGGATATTGTCCATGTGCTTGACTTTAATGATGATTCCCGCAAATATGAAATTTACCTGGAAGAAGCCCATCACCATCATTTAATCTGTAGGGGCTGTGGTAAGTTGATTGAATTTAGTGACCAGGATATAGATTATTTCGAAACAGAGCTGGAAGAAAAATATGATTTCCATATTACAGAACACAAACTTAGATTTTATGGTTACTGTAAGGAATGTAAGCAAAGAAATTAATTAAGAATAAAGGAATTTTTTCGTTAATAGAGAATACTATAATTATAGGAACGAAGAGAGGTAGGTTGAGCTATGGAAGAAACTAAAAAGTGTTTAAAAGATCTAATTGTATTTCAGAATCTTGACCCGGAAGAACTGGAACTGCTGTGCGAAAATTCTTATGCTAAATTTTACGAAAAAGGTGAGGTTATCTTTTTCGAAAATGACAGTGTAAAAAAACTATATTTGCTGGTTAATGGTAAGGTTAAATTATCGATGCTTTCAGCCGAGGGTAAGGAAAAGGTGCTGACAATTCTCCAGGAAGGGGATATTTTTGGCGAACTTTCCCTTTTTGATGAGGATCCCCATCCACTGACAGCGGAAGTAATGGATGACGCCCGGCTTTTAATTATTCCCTGGAATGAAATGGAGAAGATGATTATTGACCGGCCCTCACTGGCTATTAAAATTATCGAAGCCCTTTCTAAAAAAACAAGACTTTTAACCAGTCAGGTTAGAGAATTGGTCTTTCAGGATGCTGCCGGCAGACTGGCCAGCCTCTTATCCCGTCTGGCAGAAGATTTCGGCCGTGAAATTGAGGAGGGCACAGTGATTGATCTGGTTTTAACCCACCAGGAGATTGCCAACTTAATTGGTTCCTCACGGGTAACAGTTACCAAACTGATCAATAAGTTTATCGATGACGGCATGATTACAATCAAAAAACGAAAAATTATTATCAAAGATTTCGAATCACTGGGAGAAAGACTGCAGACAATTTTTTAAGATTAAACTGGAGTTAAATAACCCGGTGTCTAATACATATAAGACACGCTGGTATATTTCTCCAGCGTGTTTTCGTTTAACTGGAGATTTAATTTAAATTTTAGCTTTTAGGAGGCAGAAGATGAGTATTTTTATACCCGATAGTGAAACAAAATTATATGGACTGCTCGGTAAAACACTGAGCCATTCGATTTCCCCCTCCCTGCACAATAATGGTTTTAGGGATCTGGGGATTAATGCAATTTATTTGATGCTGGAGACTAAAGAACAAGACCTGGGAGAATATATTGGCTCCCTGAAAAATTTAGGTTTTGCCGGCTGGAATGTTACAATTCCCCACAAAGAGAGTATAATCCCTTATTTAAACGGCTTTTCTTCTTTGGCCAGAGCTGCTGGAGCGGTAAATACTGTTTTAAATAGAAGGGGCAGGCTGACCGGCTATAATACTGATGTAATTGGTTTTCAGCGCCAGGTTGAGGAAACCGGATTTAAGGTAAAAGAGAAAAGGGCGGTTGTGATTGGAGCCGGAGGAGCTGCCAGAGCAGTTATTGCAGCTATGGTTCAGCTGGATCTGGCAGATATTACAATTATCAATAGAACAGTAGAAAATGCGGCAGAACTGGCAAAACTTTTTAAAGAAGAAAATTCTAAGCAAAACTTTGATTTCTGCAGTTTGGAAGAGCAGGAATATGCAGATGTGCTAAAAGCGGCCGATCTGGTAGTTGATACAACTCCGGTTGGGATGTATAGTAATGATATTAAAAATATAGTAATTAATCCTGATTACCTGCATGAGGAGCAGCTGGTGATTGATTTAGTTTATAACCCGTTGAAAACTAAAATTTTAAAGGAAGCGGAAAAAAGAGGAGCTCAGATTGGCAATGGGCTGCCGACTTTAATCTATCAGGCAGAAGCTTCTTTTAAACTCTGGACACAGGAGATGCCGCCAAAGAAAAAGTGGTATCAGATTGCCGAAAAAGCAGTCAGAGAGATTGAAGCAAAAAAAGAGGATTAATAGCTGCAGTTTTAAATTTTAGCAATTTTTTGCTTTTAAGATTTATTTTGAAAAAAGATTAAAAATAAATTAAAATTTTGCAGGAAATATCCATCTAACGTAGAATTTTAAGTAATAAGAGTTATTTAACTTAAAATTCGACAAAATAGAACAAAATTTGCTGATAGAGTAATAATTACTGTAATTAAGGAGAAAATTATGAGGACTAAAAGCAAAAAGAAAATTGGTGATCTTTTATTAGAATTTGGCTATGTTACAGAAGAGGAACTGCGTTCGGCCATTAAGGAACAGGAGGAGATGAACGAGAGACTGGGAGAGGTCTTAAAAAAATTAGGTTATGTGACAGAAGAAGAGCTGATCGAAGTTTTGGAATATCAGCTGGGAATTCCCAAAGTTAACCTTTCTAATTATTTATTAAATGCCCATCTTTCTCAATTTGTTTCTGAAAACTTAGCCCGACGTCACAATGCAGTCCCCTTTGAAATAGAGGAAGATATTTTAAAAGTGGCGATGGAAGACCCTACTGATTTAGTAGCGATTGAAAATATAGAGATTAACTCCGGGATGAAGGTTGAAGTTGCAATTGCAACCCATTCGGAAATTATAAATGCAATTAACCAGGTTTATTCCCTGGTAGATACTGATACATCTGAGATTTTTGAAAGCCTGGACCAGTACGGAATGAATGATGAGCCTGAGCTTGACCAGTTGCGGCAGATGGTGGAAGATGCGCCGATTGTCCGCCTGACCAACCTGATTATTACCCAGGCCATCCAGACCAAGGCCAGTGATATCCATATCGAGCCGCTTAAAGGTAGTGTTAGAGTCCGCTACCGGGTGGATGGGGTCTTACACGAAGAACTTACTATTCCCAAACATTCACAGGCTGCTCTGATTTCCCGCTTAAAAATTATTGCAGATCTCGATATCACAAAGCGGAGAATACCTCAGGATGGTAGAATCCAGATGAGTTTTAAGGGAATGCAGATTGATATGCGGGTCTCGACACTGCCCACAATTTATGGAGAAAAGGTGGTTATCAGACTTTTAAACCGTGATGACAGCCTCTTAAATATTAATAAGCTCGGCTTTAGTGAAGAAAATAAGGAAAGATTTAACAGACTGATCAAAAAACCTTATGGAATCCTTTTAGCAACCGGTCCTACCGGTAGTGGCAAATCAACCACTTTATTTGCAGCTTTAAATGAGATCAAATCTCCGACTAAAAATATTGTAACCATTGAGGACCCGGTGGAATACCAGTTAAATGGAATCAACCAGGTTCACGCCAATAAACAGGTCGGTCTGACTTTTGCGAATACTCTGCGATCTATTTTAAGACAGGATCCGGATATAGTAATGGTTGGTGAGATTAGAGATGAGGAGACTGCAGAAATTGCTATCAGAGCTGCTCTGACCGGTCACCTGGTTTTAAGTACTTTACACACCAATGACGCAGTCAGTGCAATCACGAGGCTGATGGATATGGGGATTCCCGGTTACCTTGTTGCTTCAACTGTGATCGGAGTTATCGCCCAGCGGCTTGTCAGAAGGTTATGTAATGGCTGTAAAGAGTCTTATCCGCCGGGGGCAGAAGAGAGGAAGTTTTTAAATAATAACAACGCGGAAGTACTCTACCGTCCTTCGGGAGAAAAATGCGAGAGTTGTACAGATGGTTATAAGGGTAGAATTGCTATCCACGAAATTCTGGAGATAGATACTAAACTGGAAGAAATGATTGCCGAAGGAGTTAATGAACCGGAACTTAAACGCTATGCCAGAGAAAATGGAATGAAGGGACTTTTAGAAGACGGCAAGGACAAACTCCGCCAGGGTGTTACAAGCTACAAAGAACTGGTGAGTGTTATTCATTAAAAATTTGATTGAGAATGGAGGTTTTGCCTGTGGATGTTATTGAACTGATGAAGGAGATTTCTGATAATCCAGCAATTTCTGATCTACATTTAACTGCCAAGAAAAAACCAATTATCCGCTACAATGGAGAGCTGCAGGTTCGTGATGATTTTCCTGCTCCTTTAGAACTGGACCAGTTAGATGCTATTGCCAGAGATTTGATGAATGAGGAGCAGTGGGATATTTTTCAAAAAGACGGTGAGGTTGACTTTTCCTACAGTCTTCCGGGTTACTGCCGTTTTCGGGTTAATGCCTACCATCAGCGGGGTTCAATAAGTATCGCTTTAAGAATTATCCCGGATGAGATTCCAACAATTGAGGGCTTAGGTTTACCTGATGTTTTAAAAAGGCTTTCCATGCAGCGCAATGGACTTGTGCTCTGTACCGGACCAACCGGTAGTGGTAAGTCAACAACTTTAGCTTCGATGATCAATGTGGTTAATGAGAACAGGCACTCCCATATTATTACTTTAGAAGATCCAATTGAGTACCTGCACTCTCACAAAAAGTGTATAGTCCATCAGCGGGAAATTGGTTCAGATACCAACAGTTTTGCCAACGGCTTACGGGCTTCCTTAAGACAGGACCCGGATGTCATCCTTGTAGGTGAGATGAGAGATTTAGAAACTATTTCTATTGCCCTTGAGGCTTCAGAGACAGGGCACCTGGTATTTGCAACTCTGCATACCAATGATGCACCGAGTACAGTCGAGAGAATTATTGATGTTTTTCCGGCTCACCAGCAGCAGCAGGTTAGAATTCAGCTGGCTTCTTCCTTAAATGGAGTTATCTCCCAGCAGCTTCTGCCGCGGGCCGATGGCAGTTCCCGGGTGGCAGCCTTAGAGATTTTAATCGCTACAGCCGCTGTCAAAAATATTATTCGGGAAGGAAAAACTCATCAGATTGTATCTGCCATGCAGACCGGTGCTAAATATGGAATGGTCGTAATGGATAATTATCTGGTTGATTTATACCAGAAGGGATTAATTGAATACGAAGAGGCTCTAAGAAGATCAAATGATCCTGATTATATCAAGAAAAAAATTAGCGGCAGGGCCTAAGGAGGTCGAGTAAGATGGCAGCACAGTTTGAATACACAGCTAAAAATAAAGGTGGAGAAACTGTAAAAGGAACCATTGAGGCTGAAGATAAATCCACTATTGCCAGCCAGCTCAGATCTCAGGGCTTTTATGTAACTGAAATTAAAGAAAAGAAGGCTTCCCGTGATGTGGGAGAAATTTTTAATCTTAAAAAGAGGGTTAAATTAAAGGACCTTGCAATTTTCAGTCAGCAGTTTGCTGCGATGATTGATGCCGGAATTTCTCTAGTTGATGCTCTTGATATACTGGCCAAACAGACAGAGCATTCTCATTTAAAAGAAGTGATCCGCAAAGTTCAGGAAGATGTGGAAACTGGTATTTCTCTGGCAGATGCCTTTGCCAAACACCCAAAGGTATTTCCAGAATTATATATACAGTTAGTGAGAGCTGGTGAAAGTGGTGGTGTGCTGGATACTATTTTAAATAAGCTGGCAGATCACTTTGACCGTCAGGATGAACTGAACAGTATGGTTAAGTCGGCGATGTATTATCCTCTTGTTATTTTACTTGTTGGAATCGCAGTTGTTATTTTCTTAGTCTTACAGGTTGTTCCTCAGTTTGTTGGTATGTTTGCTGATTTTGGTACAGAATTGCCGCTGGCAACCAGAATGCTTTTGGGCTTAAGTACTTTTATGCAGGCTTACTGGTGGATGCTGCTGCTGGCAGCCTTACTTGCTGTATTTTTGATTTCACGCTACAGCAAGACTCCAAAGGGAAAGGAGAGGATGGATCGGCTGATTTTAAAATTACCCGTTTTAGGTCCGATGATGAGGAAGGTTTATGTTTCTCGTTTTTCCAGTACGCTGGCTATTCTGCTTGATAGTGGAGTCGATTTACTTTCGTCTTTAACAATAGTTGAGGATGTAGTGGGCAATAAGGTTTTTTCTGATATATTAACAGATGCAAGGATTAAAGTAAGGGAGGGGAGTACTCTTTCTGAACCACTTAAAGAAAGTGGAGAATATCCACCGATGCTGGTGCATATGTTGAGCGTAGGTGAGGAGACTGGAGCAGTAGGAGATATGCTGAATAAGGTATCGAGGTTTTATGACAGACAGGTTGAGGCAGCAGTTGACGGAGCAATTTCTCTGATTGAGCCGGTAATGATTGTGCTCTTAGCCGTAATGGTTGGATTTGTAGCAATTTCAATTGTTACTCCAATGTTCGATATGTTTCAGCAGTTTTAATTGATAATCTTTATCGACAGATTATCATAAATATGGTATAATTAGTTAAAGTTTTAAAAATTGAAAGGAGAGAGTAAAATGCAAAAAATTAGAAATTTATTCAAACACGAGGAAGGTTTTACTTTAATCGAGTTGTTAGTTGTTATCGCTGTTTTAGGTATTCTAGCTGCTATTGCTATTCCAAGATTGGGTGGGGTTACAGATAAGGCAAAAATGACCGAAGCCGTTAGTGCAATGGGATCTATCAAAACAGCATTGGAAATGAATGCTGTTGAAAAAAATGGATATCCAGGTGATGGTGATAATTCAACTGGAGAGTTTGGAAATTATACTGGCGAGACTTTTCCAAATGTAATTGATCAATATTTAGATAATTATGATACTGCTGATAATACTTGGGGAGATTGGACAGTAACTTATACTCATGATGCTGATGAAGAATTTACAATTACTATGGAGAAAACTGAAGGAGATAAAACATTAACTGTTCAAATGATTAGGTCTGGTGGAAGTTATAGTGATGCTACTACTTCAATAAGTGGTTAATTAATATAAAACTTTATTTAAAAAAATAGGTGGATTTTTGATGACATATTATTATTTTATTGTTTTCAATGATTAATTATATTTTCAAAAT
>NZ_QBLR01000470.1:0-1851 GCF_003070835.1 Halanaerobium sp.
GACAACTTCACCAATAATTACTGAAGCTAATCCAGCTACAATTGTACCAACCCCCATATTAACATCTGCAAATCCTTGATATTGTCCAACAAGTGCACCAGATAGTGCAACCAGAGCGTTAGAAATTATTAATCCCAGCATTTTCATTGAATTTGTACTGATTCCCATACTTCTAATCATCTGAGGGTTATCTCCAGTGGCTCTTAGAGCAAATCCAATCTGAGTATTTAAAAATGCATCCAGAATTAATTTAACAGCAACTATAACTAAAATTAATAAGAGTAGATTATTCCAGGGATAAGGAATACCAAAATCTCTAATAAAAGAGAAAATAGTATCTTTACCTATCAGCGGAATATTTGGTCTACCCATTACTCTTAAGTTGATAGAATATAAAGAAGTCATAGTTAAAATACCGGATAGAAGAGGAGCAATTTTTAATTTAGTATTTAAAAATCCTGTAATTGCCCCGGCAAGCCCTCCGGCAATAACTGCTGCTCCCAGAGAATAAAATGGATTCATTCCCATGGTTAATAATCTTGCTGAAACAGCAGCTCCTAAAGGGAGACTTCCGTCTACAGTAAGATCAGCAAAATCAAGAATTCTAAAAGATATAAATACACCCAGAGCCATGATCCCGAAGGCCAGGCCCTGTTCTAAAGACGTAATTGCAAAACTTAGATTCATAACACACCTCACACCATTTCTAAACTACATATTTTATTTATAATAATTCTTAATTTTATTCCTGTGTAATTTCTTCATAAATTACATCAGCTCTGTCTAAGACAGCAGCTGGAATTTCCAGGTTTAAATTTTCAGCAGCTTTTTTATTTAGATATAATTTCAATTGATCTGAAGATTCTACTGCCATTTCTGCAGGATCAGCACCATTTAAGACACGGGCTGCCATTTTACCAGTTTGAATTCCCAGCAGATTATAATCAATTCCTAAGGTAGCAATTGAACCCTGTCTAACCTGTCCATTTTCTGAGGCGAATACAGGAATCTTATTTTGATTGGTAATATTTAAAACAGAAGGTAAAGCAGATACTATAATATTATCTGTGGGAACATAAATTGCATCAACATCTCCGATTAAAGAAGAAGCAGCAAGACTAACTTCACTGCTGTTGCTGACTGTACCTTCATGCAAATTAATGCCCATTTCTGCTGTAGTTTCTTTTACCAGATCAACCTGGACAACTGAGTTTACTTCACCTGGATTATAGAGTACTCCCAGATCAGTTATTTCTGGAATAAATTCTTTAATTAATTCAATCTGCTGGGCCACCGGATTCATATCTGTAGTTCCAGTCATGTTTCCTCCTGGACGTTCCATACTTTCAACGATACCTGCTTCCTCAGGGTCAGTTACAGCGGTAAATAATACTGGTGTCTCTGTAATTACATTAGCTGCAGCCTGAGCATTAGGAGTAGCAATTGCCAGTATTAAATCAAGATTTTCTCCCTTAAATTGCTGAGCAATCGATTGAGCAGTCGCAAAATCCGCCTGGGCATTTTGTTCAATAAATTCGATATTATCTTCACTAAACCCAGCTTCTGCGAGTCCGGTAATAAAGCCTTCTCGTGCCGCATCTAAAGCGGGATGTTCTACAAATTGAGAAATCCCAATTCTATATTCCTGGGCCCCCGCTAAGCTGCTAACTAAAACTAAAAAAACTGTTAAAACAATTAAAATTGAAAAATTCTTTTTCATTTTTTTATTCCCCTTTCTAACTGGTAGTGGGGATAAGAACAAAATGTCCTTCGGACAATCTGTAATATAGTAAGGTTAAATTTTGTTGATAGCGGAAATTATGAAACTATAAATATTATCCACAACAAGCC
>NZ_QBLR01000471.1:0-1827 GCF_003070835.1 Halanaerobium sp.
AGCGGTTCATTTTTTTCTCTGACTTATCTAAATCATTAATTTTTTCTTCCATGGAATTTACTTTTTCAGTTAATTTCTCTATTTTCTCTAAAAGTTTTTTTTGGTCATCATTCTGCCAGAATTTCCAATTCATATCTCAGCCTCCAAGAATCATAATTATAGTTCCTCTCGATTTTGTATTTTATATTTTTCTTTAAGCTCTTTTGGAATAATAAAAATATAGCTGTCACCAACTTTTCTTAGTTTTTCAGTTTTCATAGTCGAACACCTCAATCATATTATAGCATTTAAATTATTCGAAATCCAGGTAAAAAAGCTTAATTCTGCCGTTGTATAGCTCCACATGCCGTGATATAATTATATACGTGAATAGGTGATACTAATGAAAAAGATTCAGGGATTTCAGATGTCTAAGGAGGACCTTAATAATGTTTGATACTATTGATCAGAAAAAGAGAAAATTTGATGAAAAGAGACCACTACCAAAAAATACTTTAAAAAGCTTAAGAGCAAAACTCCTTTTGGAGTGGATATATAATTCAAATGCAATTGAAGGTAACACTTTAACCTTATCTGAAACAAAAGTAGTGCTGGAGGATGGTATAACAATCGGTGGAAAAACATTAAAAGAACATTTGGAAGTTGTAAATCATAAAGAAGCTATTAATTACATGGAAGATATAATTAATAAAGAAGAGAAACTTTCAGAAAGACAAATAAAAAATATACACTATCTAATACTTAAAAGCATAGATGATGAAAATGCAGGTAAATATAGAAATGAAAAAGTAGTAATAAGTGGCGCTGAGCATATACCTCCTGCACCTGTTTTTATTCACGATCAAATGGAAGATCTAATTAATTGGTATTATGATAAAGGCTCAACTCTTCATACAATAGAAAGAGCTGCCAGATTACACACTGATTTTGTTAAAATACATCCATTTATTGATGGAAACGGTAGAACAGCCAGGATATTATTGAATTTTGAATTAATAAAAGCTGGTTATCCAATAATAATTATTAGAAACGAAGATAGAGTTAAATACTATGAAAGCTTAGATAAAGCACATACTACTGGTGACTATAGTGACTTCATTGACTTAGTATCTGCATCTTTAAATAAAAGTTTAGACATCTATTTAGATATAATTAATTAAATAAAGATATTTACCGGCTCCAGGTGCTCCACCTTTAAATCCGGATCCCAGTGCAGAAGCAGGCTCTCCTCTTTATTTATCTTTGCCAGCTCTTCCTCTGCAGTAAATACTTCAAACTCCAAATTGTTTTCCCTCAAGACTAAAGAAACCAGATCAAGGATCTCATCTTCCTCTTCATCACTGTAGAGATAAAGATCTTTATCCTCTTTTTCAGCCCGAGCTGCCAATTTAAGCACCTCAGCCTCAATTTCTTTAATTGCCTGATAAGATTTTTTCACATATGTAATAGTCTTTTTAGTTTTTTCTTTAATACCAGCCGGGGTTAAGATGTATTTAATATTCCGGGAATTAAGCCTTTCAATTTTAATCAGACCCTTTTTAGCACACTTTTTAAGTAGGGTATTAACCAGACCTAAAGAAATACCGGCCTCTTTTGCTATTTCCCGCTGGGAAGGACTATCTTTGCTGTTTAATATATTTAAAATATCTGTTATTTTTTGCTCCATTTTAACTCCTTCAAGATGTTTAATTATTATTGCTTTCAATACAAAACAAAACTAATCTAAAATATTTTTTATTTCAATTTCAAGTTCTGGTATTTTATTTTTAAATGTTTCCCATACTATTTCTAATAGAATACTATCATATTGATGAATTAAAACATCTC
>NZ_QBLR01000056.1:0-17724 GCF_003070835.1 Halanaerobium sp.
GACTTATTTTACTCTATTATACTTTATTACTTTATTGTTGTAAAGTGCTGAGGTAAAAAAATAGCAAATAAATTAGATTTCCTGTTAAATTAAACTTTTGATTATCCCCCAGAGACAAATAAAGAGGACGAAATAATATTCGCCCTCGACTTATTTTTATATTTTATTTAGATTTACTTAAGATGTGCCTGACCTCTGTAGACTAAGCCTCTTACTCCATCTACAGTGATTGTTTCACCATCTTTAAAGTCATCACTGATATCACCTGTATTAACTACTACAGGAATACCAATGTTTAGACCAACGATAGCTGGATGTGAGGTTAAGCCTCCACTGTAGGTGACTACTGCAGCTGCTTTCTTCATTGCAGGTACAAAGTCACGGTCAGTCATCGGAGCAATCATAATGTCTCCTTCTTCAATTTTATCCATTGCTTCTTCTGCTGTCTTAACTAACTTAGCAGGACCAACTACAATACCTTTGCCAACTCCCTGACCATTAGCAACTGGTTTACCAACAACATCAACTTTAATTAAGTTAGTTGTACCAGAAATACCAACAGGAGTACCAGCAGTAATTGTAACTAAGTCTCCTTCTTCAATTAATTCATGATTTAAAGCGGTTGAAACAGCATTTTCCATCATTTCATCAGTTGTAGAACTTCTGGCTGCTAATAATGGAGAAACTCCCCAGGTCATTGCCAGCTGATGTAATACTCTCTTATTTGGAGTAACGGCAATAATAGGTGTCTGAGGTCTATATTTAGAAACTGTACGGGCTGTTAGACCGGAACCGGTAGAGGTAATAATAGCTTCTGCTCCCAGTTCTTCGGAAGTCTGACAGGTAGCAAGTGAGATTGCAGCAGTTACAGAATCAGCTGCAAATTCATATTTCCCTGCAAATTTCTCTTTATAACTCTCAGAGTTTTCAACTTCCAAAGCAATCTGAGCCATTGTTTTTACTGATTCTACAGGATATTTACCGGCTGCAGATTCTCCAGATAACATAGTTGCATCTGTTCCATCATAAATAGCATTGGCAACATCAGAAGCCTCAGCTCTTGTAGGTCGAGGATTTCTGATCATAGAATCCAGCATCTGGGTTGCAGTAATAACAGGCTTAGATGCTTCATTACACTTTCTGATCATCATCTTCTGAACTATTGGTACTTTTTCTGGTGGAATTTCTACTCCCAGGTCACCACGGGCAACCATAATTCCATCTGCTACTTCTAAAATATCATCAAGGTTTTCTACACCTTCCTGATTTTCTATTTTTGCAATAATAAAGATGTCTTCATCTCCGCTTTCTTCTAAAATTTTACGGATTTCAATAACATCACTTGCCTTACGAACAAAGGAAGCTGCAATAAAATGGATTCCCTGGCTGACACCAAAGCGAATATCAGAAATATCTTTTTCTGTTAAAGCAGGAAGACTCACCTTAACTCCCGGCAGGTTAACACCTTTGCGAGAACCAAGTTCTCCACCATTAACTACTCTAGTTACTACATCATCACCATCGATTGCTGTAACTTCCAGACCAATTAGACCATCATCAATTAAAATTTCATTGCCAACTTCCATGTCCTCAGCTAAATCTTTATAAGATACAGAAATTTTCTTCGGGGTACCTTCAACATCTTCTTTAGAAATAATAAGCTCATTACCTGCTTCCAGCTGAATCTTGTCACCCTTCATTTCTCCGGTTCTAATTTCAGGTCCTTTGGTATCAAGCATTAAACCAACAGTTTTACCTGTTTCTTTTTCTGCTTTTTTAACCATATCAATTCTCTGTTTATGTTCATCATGATCTCCATGAGAGAAGTTCATGCGGGCAATATTCATTCCTGCCTCTACTACTTCTTTAATTATTTCACTGTCATTTGTTGCTGGACCTAAAGTACATACTATCTTCGTTTTTCTCATATTAACCTCCCAATTATTAACTTACATTGATAAAATATTTGCTAGCTCATAAATATCCATATTTATTGTTTCAGTCTTTTTAATTGCATCTTCAATCTTACAGTAACCAATTGAATTATCTTTATAATTGACCATTTTATCTCTTTTACCCTCTAATAATAAGTCAATTGCTTTAGCACCCATGCGGCTGGCAACGATTCTATCTGTAGCGGTTGGACTTCCACCACGCTGCAGGTGACCTAAAATAGTTACTCTGGTTTCCATACCAGTTTTTTCTCTAATTAAATCTCCCATTGCCATTCCGGGACTGCCGTTGTATTCACTTAAATCAGCAAATGGAGCCTTAACTCCTTCGGCAATTAAAATTAGACTGTGTAACTTACCTCTGTCAAATCCTTGTGTAATTTTATCACAAACTTGCTGTGGTGTAAAATCAATTTCTGGAACCAGAATATATTCCGCTCCTCCAGCCAGACCTGTCATTAAGGCCAAATAACCAGAATCACGCCCCATACATTCGATTACAAATGTTCTCTCATGTGAGGTGGCTGTATCTCTAATCTTATTGATTGCATCTAAAATAGTATTCATAGCTGTGTCAACACCAATTGTATAATCAGTGCAGGACAGGTCATTATCAATTGTACCGGGGATACCGACTGCTTTGATATCACTCTCAGCATTGATCTTCTGTACACCTTTTAAAGAACCATCTCCACCAATTACAACCAGAGCATCTATGCCTTCTTCTTTCATATTAGCATAAGCTTTTTTTCTACCCTCTTCTGTCTTGAACTCATCACAGCGTGCCGAAAGTAAAATTGTACCACCACGCTGAACAATATCTGCAACTGAACCTCTCTGCATTGGGAAAAAATCTTTTTCAATTAAACCTTTATAACCATGTCTTACTCCAACTACTTCCAGACCCTTGTAGATAGCTGTTCTAACTACCGATCTGATAGCAGGGTTCATTCCTGGAGCATCTCCTCCACTTGTTAGTACTGCGACTTTTTTCATTACTATACCTCCAATTAAAAATTTTTATGTAAACAGGAATAGGCTTCTTCAGCTTCAATTGCCGGTACCTTGATCTGATAACTACCAGATCCGGCATCATCAACCTGAACCATAAAGCCTTCTTTTTCCATAATTTTTAAAATATTATCAGCTTCCTCTTTTGAGGAAGCTATATATACTACCTGCCACATTTATAAGCTCCTTTCAAATTCTGACCCGAATAGATCAGAAAACAAAGCCTTTATTTGCCTTCAGAATTGACTTTACCGTGCTTACTCATAATCTCAGCTTTACCTCTAATTTTCATTGCAGAAACATTTTCGGTAAACTGAGCAGCCAGGATTTCTCCCTTATCCAATTTTTCTGTATGATTAAATTTGGTATCTTTACCTCTGGTTAAACCAATAATTGTAACTCCATCTTCTAGAGCCTTAATTAAAATATAATCAGCATTAACATCCATAATTTTTCCTCCTTTATCCACTTAATAATATAATAAGCAAAAAAGCATTGTCAAGAAATTTTGACATTTTTAACACAAAGTTTAGCAAAATTTTAAAATTCATTCGACTCAGAGTCAAAGAAACTAAAAACATTTCCAATCTTAAAGAAATTTATATTCAGATTTTTTCATCGCTCGAGACAGTTCAGTTTGAGTCTGCTGACTGCTGTCAATGTTATACTTATCAGCAGTAATTATCAGCTTATTATTTCTTTTCAACAGAACCGGTACATTACCTTCTTTTTTTAGCAAATATCTTTTTAATTTAGCAATTCTTCTTTGAGAAAGCTCCGAAATGTTCATTAAGAGCAATTTTTGATTTAAAGAAATTATTTTTTTAGCAATCAGCTGTCCATCACTTTTTTCTCCATAAATCAAAAGGCCTTTATTTTCTCTTAAATCAAAATTAATTTTTCTAAAAAGATCAGAAAAGACTATAACCTCTATCTTATCATCTCGGTCACTGACTGTTAAAAAGGCCATTTTATTATTGCGCTTTGTTATATGTTCCTTATAATTAATTAGATAAGCTGCTGTTAAAACCTTCTGGCCTTCGGAAGCATCAATAACTTCAGCCAGCGAATAAGTTTTTAAATATTTAAGTTTTTCCTGATACTGATCTAAAGGATGAGCGGAAAGATAAATTCCCAGAAATTCCTTTTCCTGCTCTAAAATAGTTTCAGTTTTCAATTCATCAACCTCAGTATAATTTAAATCCTCTTCCATAAACTCATTCTGATCCTCAAATAACTCTGCAAATGACTGCTGTCCCTGGGCTCGATGTTTTGATAAATTATTATACTTATTATATAAATCCTCATAATTTAAAAGCAGTGAAGCTCTGCTGACAGCAATCTGATCAAAGGCACCTGCTTTAATAAAGGCCTCCAGACTCTGAACGTTGAGCGCAGAAATATCAACCCGCTTGAGAAAATCAAGTAAAGAACTGAATTCTTTTTCTTTCCTGGCTTTAATCAAAGCGTTAATTGCAGCTGATCCTACATTTTTAATTGCCTTTAAACCATAGCGGACTTTACCCTCAGCTTCAGCAGTAAAATCATGACAGCTTTGATTAATGTCTGGTGGCAGAATTTCGAGTCCAATTTCCCGGGAAGCTTTAATATAATCTGAAATTTTATCCTGATTTCCCATAATTGAAGAAAAAAGAGCAGCCATAAATTCTTCTGGATAATGATATTTTAAATAAGCAGTTTGATAGGCCAGAAAAGCATAGGCAGTGGAATGTGACTTATTGAAACCATAACCCGCAAAATACTCCATCTGATCAAAAATTTCCTGAGCGGTAGCTTCTGCAATGCCCCGCTCCACCGCTCCCTTAACAAATTTTTCTCTTTCTGCAGCAACAAGTTTTAGTTTCTTTTTTCCCATCCCCCGGCGCAAAAGATCAGCTTCACCCATACCGTATCCAGCCAGAGTACTTGCAATTTCCATTACCTGTTCCTGATATAAAATCATGCCAAAGGTTTCTTCTAAAATAGGCTTTAATTTAGGATGTAGATACTCAGCCTCTTTTTTGCCGTGCCTGATATCAATAAAATCATCAACAATATTACTTCCTAATGGCCCTGGCCGTCCCAGAGCCAGCATTGCTATCAGATCATTAAAACGATCCGGCTTCATCTTTCTATTTAAAGATTGAAATAAATAGGACTCCATCTGGAAAACACCGGCTGTTTTACCTGTAGATAGGAATTCATATACTTCCTGATCATCAAGTGGAAGATTATCAATATCTATTTTTTTACCACGGCGCTCCTCGATTAATTGTAAAGTGTTTTTAATCACTGTTAAATTTCGCAAACCTAAAAAATCCATCTTTAAAAGTCCCAGTGCTTCCAAATCTCCCATCGGCAGCTGAGTAATTACGCTCTCATCCTGCTTTTGAAGAGGTACCAATTGAGCAAGCGGCTCAGCCCCGATGATTACTCCAGCTGCATGAGTTGAAATATGGCGGGGCAGGCCCTCTACCCCACGGGCATAGTCAAGCAATTCTTTGATTTCTCCATCATTCTGGTAAAGCTCTTGTAGTTTATTTTGATCTTTAACAGACTGCTCTATTCCCTTTCGAGAAGAAATTAGCTTTGCTACCCGATCAACTTTACCATAGGGAATAGCCAGCACTCTCCCGACATCTCTGACTGCCGCCCGTGCAGCCATGGTACCAAAGGTTCCAATCTGAGCAACTCTTTCGGTTCCATATCTTTCCTTTACATATTCGATGATCTGATCCCGGTTCTCGTCAAAATCAATATCGATATCCGGCATTGTTACCCGCTCTGGATTTAGAAAGCGCTCAAAAATCAGTCCATATTTTAAAGGGTTAACCTTGGTTATATTTAAGAGATAAGCCACCAGGCTCCCGGCAGCTGAACCTCGCCCCGGCCCGACCATTATTCCATTATCTTCTGCATACTTAACAAAATCATAGACTATTAAAAAATAAGCTGCATAACCCATTTCAAATATTATTCTAAGCTCATATTTAAGCCTCTCTACTGCCTGTTGATTAGAATCCATCTTCTTTGTTTTCAAACCTTTAAAACACAATTTTTTCAAAAGATCCTCAGGCGATTTCTCTTCCCCTAAATCAGGATAATCGGGTAGATAAAAATGATTAAAATCAAGATCAAGTTCTACTCTATCTGCAATTTTAACCGTATTCTGGTAGGCAGACTCAAAATTAGGAAAAAGTTTTCTCATCTCAGCTGGAGACTTATAGTAAAATTCCTCCCCGCTAAAGGTCATCCTGTTTTCATCATCGACAGTGGTTCCAGTCTGCAGGGCCAGCAAAATATCCTGCAATTCAGCATCTTCTTTATTTAAATAATGACTGTCATTTGTTACAACAGCCGGAATGTTTTCTTCTCGGCTCAGTCTTAATAAACCCTGTGTTGCCTCTTTTTCTTTCTGAAGATTGTGGTCCTGCAGTTCTAAAAAGAAACTTTCACTGCCAAAAATAGCCTGATAGTCAGAAACTGCCTTTTTAGCCAGATCATAGTTGCCGTTAAGCAAAAGCTGAGGAATCTCCCCCTGCAGACAGGCAGATAAACAGATTATGCCCTGACTGTACTCTGCCAGCAGCTCTTTATCAACTCGGGGTTTATAATAAAAACCTTCCAGCCACGCTTTGGAAACCAGCTGAATTAGATTGTGATAGCCCTGCTTGTTTTGAGCCAGCAGTACCAGATGATAGCGCTTCCTGCTTTTTTCAAAGCGGCTGCCGGGAGCAAGATAAACTTCCGCCCCAATTATCGGCTTAATCCCCTCTTTTTTTGCCTTTCGATAAAAATCAATCATCCCATAGAGTACTCCATGATCAGTAATAGCAGCAGCTGGCATTTCATATTCTTTTGTCTTTTTAATCAGCGAATCCACTCTAATTACTCCATCCAGCAGACTGAAGGCTGTATGATTGTGAAGATGGACAAAATTGGACATTTAAACCATTCCTTTAAATTTAGGCTTGTAAAATCTTGAGTTTTTTTGTATAATATAATCAAATGTCAATTTAGGAGGTGCAAGAATGAAAGAAGAAGTACAAAAATATATTGATAAAATCAGACCAAGTCTTCAGGCTGATGGTGGAGATGTTGAACTCGTCGAAGTTACTGAAGATGGTGTTGTTAAAGTTAAGCTTTTAGGAGCCTGCAGTGGTTGTCCTATGTCAACCTTAACCATAAAAAATGGTATCGAGAGAACTTTAAAACAGAATGTTGATGGCGTTAAGGAAGTAAAACCTGTTTAATTATTCAAAAAGTTTTAAGCCTTTAATACTAAAAAAAGATTTTAAAAGCATCCTCAAAAGGGATGCTTTTTTTATTTATGATTTACTATTCAGTTTCGACTTCTGATTCATCTTTTTCTGAATTCAATTCTTCTTCTGGGATTCCCACTTCAATGTCAGAAAAAATTATCTTTTGAATATCCTGGATTGTCTGGCTTAAGGCATACTCTGCTTCTAAATATTTTTTTACATTATTATTAATCTCAATAAAATTCTGCAGGTTCTGCAATTTTTCTTTGTCTTCCTCACTTAATTCTTCTCCAGACATTCTTTTTGTCTGCATTTCCATCATCAAATTCTGATAATCACGCAGCATTTTTTTTGAACCTTCTTTGGCCATTACCTTTTTACGCAGTTCAAGGTAATTTTGATATTGATCAGAATTTTTTAATTTTCTCTGTAGTCTTCTAGCTGTATCATGTACTGACATTAAGATTCCTCCTTCAAAATTTTAATTTCAGCTTTTATTTCTTCTTCAATCTCTATTATACCAAATGTATAGTTTTTTTCCAGGCGTTTATCAGTAGGTGAACCTGGATTAAAAAATAGTTTATCACTAACTCTTTCATTAAAAGGTCGGTGTGTATGTCCAAAAACAATAATATCACTGTCAACAAAACTGTAATTTAATCCCTGCAAAATATTTCTACCCCGAAACTGATGGCCGTGAATAACAGAAATCTTCTTCCCACCTGCTTCAAAAGTAATCTTATCTTTTAACTTCTTCTGTAATTGATAACTATCTCTATTCCCAGCAACTGTTTTAACTTCTGCAATTGACTTTAACTTATTTAAAAATCTTAATTCACAGTGGTCACCAGCATGAATTATCAAATCTACTTTTTTTAATTCTTTTATCAATTCTTCCGGAAAATCTTTACCTGTATTGGGCAGGTGTGTATCTGAAACAACTCCAATCTTCATTAGTTATTAAACCTCCATTAGTTTGAAAAAAACAACTTTGCCAGCAGTGGATATTTAATTTCAACAGCATCATATGGGCAGAGCTCCTGGCAGCAGAAACAGCGAATACATTCTTCTAAATCCACTTCTGGAAAATTATTCATCATTGTAATTGCCTCAGGGGGACAGTTTTCAGCACAGGTCCTGCAGCCAATACATTTATCTGCTTTAAAGACTGGTTTGGGACGCAGAAATTTTTCTAAAACATCTGATAAAAAATCAGGCAATCTTGCATCAAGCAAATTATTTTCCTTTTCAATTTTTGGAATCTCTACTTCAGCAGGAGCCTGGAGCTGATCACCCCTGAGCTCTAAATTTACTTTTTTTAATATCCCATCTGCCAGAGCTGCCTTAATCGAAGGAACTTTCTCCTCCGGATTAATTCCCAGCAGGCTAACTGCTGCCAGATCTAAATAATAGGGAGAAGTTGATGCCAGTAAATAATTAAAGTGCTTTGGCCGTCCATTAGAAGGACCCTCCCCTTCCATACCTACAACTGCATCCATTATTGTCAATTCTGGTGCCACCAGCCCTGCCAGATCATTTAACATTCTCGAAAAATCATAAACAGACTGCATTCTTAAATGATACTCTGCTTTTAAGACTCCAGGAATACAGCCAAATAGATTTTTAACTGCTCCAGTATACATTGTTAAGCCGTGAGTTTTTAACTTCGGCAGGTTAATTACCAGATCAGCATTTTCCAAATAAGATGCCAGCTGAAAAGATTTATTTATCTTACCTGCTTGATATTCATGTTTTCTGGAATCAGTGTTATAATTTAGTTCAATATTTTCTGCTTTAGCCAGCTGATAAAGACCTGATTTTTGATAGGCTCTTTTCAGCAGCTTATCATTAAAAGGGCCACCTGGGCTGTCAGCAATCACCACCTCTGCTCCAATTTCTTTGAGCATTCTAGACAGCACTCTAATAAACTTTGGATTGGTGGTTACTGCTGCTTCGGGAGACTTCCCCATTAAAAGATTGGTTTTTAAAACTACCCGATCACCAGAATTAACAAATCTCTTAAGTCCACCAAGTTCCTCCAGCAGCAAACTCATTTTTTCAGTCAATTCTTCTGTTTGATATGTCTCACATTTTTTTGCAGCTACAATGGTCATCTGCTTACCCACTTTCTTTTTTATAAGGTGCCAGGAAAAATTAAAACCGGCACTAAGGCCGGCTTATTTGTGTGATTTTTAGTTCATTTAGCTAATACTTTCTAAATAGCTAAATAAATAGCTTTAAGAAACTTTTTCACTCTTATTTTCTTTAGCCTTAGTTGAATCCTTTTTATCCTGATTAACATAAAAATTAGATCCCTTAAAAATTATCCCGGGTGAACCAATAATCCTTTTAACTTCACCACTGCATTCAGGGCATTCCTCTAAAGCATCATCATTAATATTTTGAAATTCTTCAAATCTTCCACACTTTTCACACTCATATAAATATGTCGGCATTTTTATTCCTCCTTCATATCCTTTTTTAAAATTTAATTTTTATTCATTGACAATATTTAAATATCCCCAGTAATTATAAAGCTGGATAAAAACAAACAAAGCAGCTATTAACCATTTAGAATGATAGATGAAATAGCCAAGACCAGCAGTTGAACTAATAATTATGGCAGTTAAAACAAATTTTCGCTTTAACTTAATTTTTAATATCTGCCAGGGAATTAATCCCAGACCAATAAAGACTCCAGAGTCAACATTATAAACAAGTCCGGCAGCTCCAACAAGTACAAATATAATTAATAAAAATAAATTCATAATTTAACCTCCAGTTATGGAGTTTCTCTTTATTTTAAAGTAAAATCCAACTTTATAATAATATATCATAAATTAAAGTCATTTAGCAAGTTATTAATTTACAATCTAAGGCTGCTAAAAGCAGCATAACGCTAATTTAAGCAGCTATAAGCTTTTTATTTTAATTTTTTAGTTCTAATAATGCCACAGACTCTATATGATAAGTCTGTGGGAAAAGGTCTACAGGCTGGATTTCAAGCAGTCTATATTTTTCTTTTAAACTTTTTAAATCCCTGGCCTGAGTAGCAGGATTACAGGAAATATAGATTATTTTTTTTATCTCATTAGCAAGCAGCAGCTGAATAGTTTTTTCATCCAGTCCTTTTCGGGGGGGATCAAAGATAATTGAATCAATTTGATCTCTTTCTATAATTTCTGGCAGCTTATCTTCCACCAGCCCCAGCTCAAAATCTACATTATTAATATTATTTAGTTCAGCATTGGCTCTGGCATCTTTAACAGCTGCTTTTAAAGATTCCACTGCATATACCTTTTCTACCCTGTCGGCAAGATAAAGTGCAATACTGCCGGTACCAGAAAAGGCATCGACTACTCTAGCACCGTGATCATCTCCGATATAATCTGCTGCAGTATCATATAACTTTTGAGCCTGCATAGTATTAACCTGAAAAAATGATCGGGCAGAAATTAAATATCCTGTCTTACCAATATATTCAGTAATTTTATTTTCTCCTGCTAATAGTATATCTTCTTTACCAAAAATCACATTGGTATTCTGATTATTAATATTCTGAACTACACCCTTCAGTTCTGGAATCTTGCGCATTAAAGTCCTGGCAATTAAATTCTTATCGATAAAATCATCACCATTGGTGACCATTACCAGCAGAGCCTGATTGGTGCAGGTACCGACTCTAATCACCAGATGCCGCAAAAGTCCCTGCAGAGTATTTTCATTATAGACACTGATCTGAAATTTATTTAATTCTTTTAAAGTTATTCTTAAAATTCTGTTGATTAAAGGATGCTGAATTAAGCAGTTATGGTTGGGAACAATATCATGACTTCCTCTTTTATAAAAACCGGCAGTTATCTGATCATCTTCATTTAACGCCAGTGGAAATTGAGCCTTATTGCGATAGCGAAAGTCGTCATCTGCAGCCAGTACATCTCTTAATTTAAAATCTTCAATCTCTGCTATTCGATTGATTAACTGCTTAATATTATTCTTTTTAAACTCCAGTTCTTTTTTATAGTTTATATGCTGGAGCTGGCAGCCTCCACACTCATTATATACCGGACAGGGAGCTTTAGTCCTGCCTTCTCCAGCTTCCACCACTTCTATTAGTTTAGCAAAAGCATAATCCTTTTTAATCTTAGTTATTTTAGCTTTTACCAGATCACCCGGTAAAGTAAGGGAGATAAAAACAGCCATTCCATTTTCCGCTCTGGCTACACCGTCCCCACCGTGGGCTAAATCTTCTATTCTAAAAGTTTTAATTTCACCTTTTCTCAAAATTGGCACTCCTCTATAAAATTATTATTAACTTATCCCTATCAAGTTTTTGACCCTCCTCGGGGCAAGCCCTCGAGGATTCCTGCTTCTTAGAAGTGCTAACCCACCATCTCCACAGGCTTAAAATCCCGTAAGTCCTACGGTATATCTTCTAACTTGCCTTTTGTATTTTTAATCCCTCATTTAAAATATTAACACTAGCGTTAATATCCCTGTCATGAACTTCTCCACATTCAGGGCATTTCCATTTTCTTATTTTTAGATCTTTAACTTTTTCATTTTTATAGCCGCAGTTATTACAGAGCTGGCTGCCTGGAATATTCAGTATATGTTTTATATTTATCTGCTTTAGCTTTTGCAAGAAAATGATTATATATATACCTTGTACAACCAACTGATTTATTTATTAATATTTTTTGTTTTTTATTAGGATATAGCCTGAACTTATATCCTTATTCTCTTATAATATTTTTGTCTGTCATGCTTGCACCTCCTCACAGGTATTATACCATAAACAAAGAGGTTAAACAAACATTTGTTTTTATTTTTAGAATATTTAATAGTTAAACATAATACTTAAAATTCAAAACCGTCTTCTCTTTCCTCGGGCAAGCCCTCGAGGTTTGCGAGCAGACTTTCACTCTATCACAAAAAACTACTGCTTATCAAGCTGGCTTTACAGCTCAATGCTTCTGTGGTAGAATTATTTGATAGAATATTTATGAATTATAAACAAATTTAATTATAAATTTTAAAATATCTTCTTAATTTAAAGCTACTTCAGGAGGAGGCAGTTTTTTGAATTTTCAGGTTGTGATCACTCAAATAATATCATTATTTTTACTAATTGCTGTCGGTTATTTTCTCAGACGCAGCAAGCACTTAGATCAGAAAGAAACTGGAGCCATTTCTAAGCTGCTTTTAGATCTGATTCTACCTGCTATGCTAATTTCCTCACTACAGATCAATATTAATGCTAAAATGCTGGGAGATTTTTTTAATTTATTTTTATACTGGATTGCTTTTTATCTGATATTAATAGTTCTGGCTTCAATAATTACAAAGTTTTTTCCCATTTCAAAAGATAAAAAATTAGTTCTTAAGTTTTTCCTTATTTTTGGTAATGTTGGGTATATGGGACTGCCAGTAATAGATGTTATATTTCCTGAGAACGGCATCTTTTTTGGTTCAATTGGAGTGGTGGTTTTTAATGTTTTTCTGTGGACTTATGGTACCAGTCTCTTTTTGCGTGACAATTAGATTAAAAAAATCAATTTAAGAGACATTTTAAATAATGGAGTAATTGCAATCATCATTGGTCTGTTTTTAATGTTAACTGGGATCAAGCTCCCGACTGCTGTGATGACAGCAGTAGACATGCTGGCAGAGGCTACCTTTCCTCTTTCAATGCTGGTTATCGGCAGCGGTCTGGCTCAGATTAAAATTTCAGGGATTTTTAAAGATTTAAACATAATCGCTTATTCGACTTTAAAATTATTATTAATTCCTGCAGCAGCAATTTTGATTTTAAACTTTTTTAAGATTGCTGACCCAATTAGAACTATTCTAGTTTTGCAGATTGCCATGCCTGCAGCTGCCAATGGAGTAATTTTCGCTGAAAGATATGAGGGTAATTATATTTTTGCAGCAGAAAGTCTCTTTTTATCTACTTTGATGGCCGCATTAAGTATACCTTTAATATCTTTTTTAACAACTTATATTAAATGATAATTAACTGGAGGAAATTAAGATGCAGAGTAATTCTCAAAAACTTGGTACAGAGGCAATAATTCCACTTTTAATGAGGCTTTCTGTCCCTTCAATTATAGCAATGGCAATTCAGGCTCTTTATAATGTGGTAGATAGTATTTATGTTGGTAGAATCAGTACTGATGCTTTATCTGCACTTTCACTGGCTTTTCCGATTCAAATTATTTTAATTGGAATTGGAGTTGGTACCGGAGTTGGAGCCAGTTCTTTAATTTCAAGACGCCTGGGTGAAAATAATAACCATGCGGCTGTTAATGCAGCTGAACACAGTATTATGCTTTCTCTTTTTTACGGAGTTTTAGTCGCAATTTTAGGCTTATTATTTGCTGATCAAATTCTGCAGTTATTTACCAGTGAAGCTAATTTGATTAAGATGGGAAGTGAATATATCAAAATTATTCTTATTGGTTCAACAGCCATGTTCTTCCCAATGATCAGCAATAATATCCTGCGGGGAGAGGGAAATACTTTTACACCGATGGTCGCCATGCTGATTGGTTCAATCATTAATATCATTCTTGACCCCTTTTTGATTTTTGGAATCTGGATTTTCCCTGAAATGGGAGTCGCTGGAGCCGCAATTGCAACAGTTGCTGCCAGAATTATCAGCGGAAGTTTTTTAATTTATATTCTGCTTTTCAGTAAAAAAAATGAACTACAGATTTCTTTAAAAGATTTTTCTTTTGATCTGCAAATAATAAAAGATATTTATGTAGTTGGTTTCCCGGCAATGGTGATGCAGTTTTTAGCCAGCTTTATGCTCGGAGGGATGAACAGAATCCTGGCTGGATTTGGCAGTACTGCAATTGCAGCAGCCGGAATTTATTTCAGACTCCAGTCCTTTGTTTTTATGCCTGTTTTTGGTCTCAATCAGGGTTATATGCCGATTATGGGCTATAATTACGGCCATAATAATCCAGAAAGAATGAAAAAAACTTTTAAGTCAACCCTATTAGTTGCAGTTGCTTTTACCACAACTGGTTTTATCATTTTCCAAACTGTTCCCGAACTATTAATTAAAATGTTTAATAGTGATCCTGAACTGCTCAGAATAGGTACAAATGCCCTGAAGAAAATAAGTATTGCTTTTCCTGTTATTGGTCCAGCAATAATTATTTCAACTACTTTTCAGGCGCTGGGCAATGGATTTCCCAGTCTTATTTTCTCATTTTTAAGACAGATTGTTGTCTTACTTCCAGTAATGTATTTACTGGGCCATTATTTCGGTTTAGAATATCTCTGGTTTGCTTTTCCAATTTCAGAGGCAGCCAGTATTTTACCAGCTTCAATCTGGCTGTGGTTAAAATTTAGAAATATTTTTGTCAGGATGGAAAAAAGAAAGAATATGAAAACTTGATAATTTTTTCTAGAAAATAATTATAAGTTTTCAATTATATTTAATAATAAGTTATAAAACCCCGGGCAAAGATTAAGTTAATCTTTGCCCGGGGTTAAATTCAAATATCTTTTCTTATTTAAATAAATAAGCTCATATTAGATTCATCGGCTGAGCCTAAGAAAGTTGCCACTCCTCCAACTTCAACTCCAGAAATTAATTCTTCTTTTTTAATTCCCAGCATATCCATTGTCATCTGACAGGCAACAAGTCTCACTCCATTATCCACAGCATTTTCAATCAATTCTTCCAGAGAATCCACACCTTTTTTCTCCATAATTCCTCTGATCATTTTGGGTCCAATTCCCATCATATTCATATTGGAAAGAGGAAGATTTTTACTGCCCTGAGGCATCATTTTAGCAAACATCTTCTCCATCATATTCTTATCAGCATTAACAGGACCATCTTTTCTTAAAATATTTAGTCCCCAGAAAGTAAAGAAGAGGGTTACCTGATTACCCATAGCAGCCGCTCCATTGGCAATAATAAATGACGCTATTGCCTTATCAAGTTCCCCACTAAAGACTACCATTGTCTTTCCTTTCTGAACTGGTTGAGAAACTGTATTTTGAACCGCGTCTTTTTCCTGCTGACTACCCTCATACTTTCCTTTTAAAAGGGTAACTTCAATTTTATCAGCTAATTCTTCAATTCTTAAGACTGTATTGCCAGTATTTTTGGCCCAGGCTTTAATATCCTGCATAAATCCGGGGTCGGTTGCAGTTACCTCCAGCATATCACCATTTTCCATTGTCTCCATCTTTTTATAAACCTGCATAATTGGCCCGGGGCACTGCAGACCACAGGCATCAAGCTCAACCACGGTTCCTTTGCCATATTTCAACATATCTTTAGCAGCAAGATTTGCTTCTTCCGGACTTTCAGCAGAATTATAATTTGCTTCAGCCGGATCTTCAATGACCTGTTCCTGATCATCTTTAACTGCCTTGTATAATTTATAGCCGCCACTTAAATTGCGGACTTTATTAAAACCATTCTGGGTTAATATTCTGGCAGCTATATAACCTCTTAAACCTATCGCACAGTAAACTATATATTCTTTTTCAGGGTTAAGCTGATCTAAATTATCTCGTAAATCATTTAAAGGAATATTAACTGAATAATCAATACTGCCCAGCTGAGTTTCCACTTCTTCTCTAATATCCAAAATCACTGTCTGCTCAGGATTAATATCTTCTAATTCCTGCCAGTAAGCTGCTTCAACCAGTCCATTTAGAATATTTCCTGCAGCAAAGCCTGCCATATTAACAGGATCTTTGGCGGAACCAAATGGTGGTGCATATGCAAGTTCTAATTCCTGGAGATCATAAATGTTCATTTTCTGTCTAACTGCTGTAGCCAGAACATCAATTCTTTTATCAACTCCATCATAGCCTGCAATTTGAGCTCCCAGCACCCTACCATCATCAGGAGCAAAAATTAATTTAATCATCATCGGTACTGCCCCTGGATAATAACCAGCATGATTATTAGAATTTGTATGAACCACCTGATAATCCCATTTTAAGTCTTTCAGTACTTTTTCCGAAGCACCTGTAGAAGCAATTGTTAAATCAAAAGCTTTAGCAATTGAAGTTCCCTGAGTTCCTTTATAAGTTTCTTTTCTGCCGCATATATTATCAGCAGCTATTCTCCCCTGTTTGTTGGCAGGACCAGCAAGAGGGATTCTGACAGGGCTTTCGGTAACTAGATCTTTAACTTCAATAGCATCACCAATAGCATAAATGCTGGGGTCAGAAGTCTGTAAATATTCATTTACTTTAATACCTTTACTGCTTCCAATTTCCAGACCAGCTTCTTCTGCCAGCTTAGTTCTTGGATTAACACCGATAGATAAAATAACAAGATCTGTCTTAATAGTTCTACCGCTCTGTAGTTCAACTATCCTTCTTCCATTAGCTTCTTCAACAGCAGTTATGCCATCTCCTAAATGTAGATCAATGCCTTTAGTTCTAAGATGATTATGAAGCATAGCAGCCATTTCATAGTCAAGTGACCCCATTAATTGATCCATCATCTCAACAACCGAAACTTCTATTCCTCTCTCATGAAGATTCTCGGCCATTTCCAGACCAATAAATCCACCACCTACTACTACAGCCCGGCTGGGCTTCTTTTTATCTACAAAATTCTTTATTTTGTCTGTATCAGGAATATTTCTGAGAGTAAAAACTTCCGGTAAATCAAGACCTGGAAGTGGGGGCTTTATTGGTTCTGCTCCTGGTGATAAAACCAGTTTATCATAACTTTCTTGATAAATTTCGCCACTCTTTAAATCTTTAATTTCAACTACCTTTGAATCCCGATTTATTTTAACAGCCTCATGCTGAATTCTAACATCAATATCAAATCTGTCTTCCATAGATTGAGGTGTTTGAACTAATAACTTCTCTCTTTCCTTTATAACTTCCCCAATATGATAAGGTAAACCACAATTGGCAAAAGATATGTGTTCTCCTTTTTCTAACATTATTATTTCAAGATCTTCATCCATTCTTCGCAAACGGGCTGCAGTACTGGCTCCACCTGCAACTCCACCCACTATAACTACTTTGTTTGACATTATTTCCCTCCTGATTATTTTCATTTTGAATAACTTTTTAAAAATAATTTGAAAGTTATTTATTTACTTCAAAATCTTCAAGTACATTTATAATATCCTTAGCTTTCTTATTAACAACATAATAATTTCTTTCCAGTCCATTTCTTTCACTATTTAAAATATCAGCTTCTCTCAATTTAGCCAGATGCTGAGATAGTGTTGACTGGGGGATATTTAAACACTGCTGCATTTCTGAGACATTACAGCCTTCTTCAGCCATTAATCCCTTTACAATTATTAATCTTACTGGATGAGCAAGTGCTTTTAATAATTCTGCTTCTTTTTCTAATATATCTCCATGTTTTTCTAAAATTTCTTTTCCCGCTTCACCTGTGAAAAAAGGCATTTTTTTACCTCCAATCTTAATTTGCATTGCTTTATCTAAATAATACGATATAGTGAATAAAATGTCAAGCTCTTTTA
>NZ_QBLR01000057.1:0-17638 GCF_003070835.1 Halanaerobium sp.
ATATTATATCAAAAGAAGGAATAAGTCGCCAATTTTTTATCTAATTTTTTTGTAAAGTGGTGCTACAGAATCCTTGTTAAAAAATCAAATTTAAATTTAATTTATAAAAATTTTCTATAAATATAGTCGAATTTCCTCAAATTTTGTTTTGATAGTCTTTAATTTATCACTAAATTCTGTTATAATGTTAAATGGATAACATTTTTGATACTTTATTATGAATGGCATAAAGGTGGAGAAAAAATGCGCAGACGAGAACGCTTAACAGGTTTTTTAATCATTTTCATATTGCTTACTTTTTCAGCCTACAGTAATTCAATGAATGTAGGTGGAAGAATGCTTCAACCAAATCATCAGTCTAATTCTAACAACCAAACATATGAGTCAAATAATAATTTTGAAGATAGGAAAATAAGCAAAAAGAGTGATATTAATTATAAATTGGATTCAAAAGAGAAAACAAGTCTAGAAACAGAGACTATAAATAAAAATAAAGATTCTGCTAAAACAGATCTTTTGAACAGCAGAGATAGTAAAATTGAAAATGAATTAGCTTCAAAGCAGGATAATCGCGATCTTAAAATAAATAATCACCGAGAAGAAAATAATAACGATGGAAAAGAGGAAAGTTCCGAAATAACTTTTGCTGAAGTTGAAAGAAAGCCCTTAATCAAAAGAGTAAAGGTACATAGAGTTAAAAGTGGCGAAACTCTCTGGGATATTGCCCATCAGCATAATCTAAATATTGATTCGCTAATTGGAGCTAATAATATCAGTAATATGAATAGTATTAAACCTGGGCAAGAATTTAAAATTCTACCAATTAAGGGGATTATCTATCGTGTTTCACCTGGTGAAAGTATTGCCAGTATTGCCAGTAAATTTAATATTAAAGCTGAAACTATAATGAAAGATAATAATATAAAAGATTCTTCTAAATTGAAAATTGACCAGAATTTGATTTTAAGAGGTGCAAAACCAGAATTTAGTTATCAAGACCGTTTAGACCAAAAATTCATGTATCCAATCAACACCAGGATCACATCATATTATGGTCCACGTTGGGGTAGAATTCATGAAGGAATTGATTTTGCAGCTCCAATGGGTAGTCCAATTAGAGCGGTAAGTTCTGGAAGAGTAGTTTATAGCGGTTGGGCTAGTGGCTATGGCTATGTTGTTATTATTGAACATCAAAAGGGATTAAGAACTCTTTATGCTCATAATTCTAAATTATTGGTTAGAAGTGGAGAATCTGTTGGTAGAGGTGAGGTTATTTCTCGATCAGGAAATACTGGTAATTCGACTGGACCACATCTCCATTTTGAAGTTCAGGTTAATGGTCGTCCTGAAAATCCTTTAAATTATATTCATCGTTAAATGTTATTAAAAGTTAATAGAACTAATTAACCCCGCTAATTATTTAGTGGGGTTTTATTTCTAATTATATTTGCAAATATTTGAATTTATCTATATTGTTATAAAAGTGTGAAAATACTTGACAATGACGAATAAAGATTATATAGTATTGTTATAAGGTTATAATGTTATTTTGTCATAACTTAATTTGTAAATAATTTTAATTATGAGTAAGTTGATTGATTATGAATTATTAAAACCAACAATGTCAAGCTAAATAGCTTATTTTTATGATTTGCAGAAATATTTGTCGAATCAAACCAAAACATTATTAAATTCTCTTAATAAAGTTCTCTTATTATAAAATATCGAAAAATTCAGATAAAAAATGGATTTTTTAAAGGAAAAATATAATTTTTACTAAATTATTTAATTGAGTAGGATATATGTAAGAGATAAAAATTTGGTATAGGAGAATATTTAAGAGATAAACTTAATTTAAAAAGGGAGGCGATTTTTGATAACTAAAATTTTCTAGAAACACTTTTAAAAATCACATCTTAAATCACAACAAAACAAACTGGAGGTTTAATTATTAATGAAAGCAACTAAAAAACTAAAATTTTCTTACCAATTACCTGAAAAAGCTCCGAGAATTGATACTTTATTAGATGATTTAATGTCAGTTACACCAGAAATTGACCCAGAGCGTGCTGTTTTAATTACAGAATCTTATAAAGAAAATGAGTCATTACCAGTAATTAAAAAAAGAGCTAAAGCATTAGAAAAGATTTTAAAAGAAATGAACATAGTTATTCGAGATAATGAACTTATTGTGGGAAATCAGACTACTAAACCTCGAAGCAGTCCTATTTTCCCTGAATTCTCTAATAAATGGTTATTAGATGAATTTGATACTCTAGCAGAAAGAGATGGAGACAGATTTTTAATTTCTGAAAAAACAAAAGAAACTCTAAAAGAAGTTTTTGACTACTGGGATCAAAGTACTACTAATGAACTTGCAACTTCTTTAATGACTCAAGAAGCTCTAGAGGCTATGGATGCAGGTGTTTATACTGTTGGTAATTATTATTTCAACGGTGTAGGACATGTTTGTGTATCTTATGATGAAGTTTTAGCAGAGGGTTTCAATGGTATTATTGAAAAAGCTAAAGCTGCTAAAAAAGAATTGAGTTTTGGTAATCCTGATGATACTCCAAAAAGACATTTTTTAGATTCAGTAATAATAACAGCTGAAGCTGTTATAGAGTTTGCTGGTCGTTTTGCTGAAGAAGCAGAAAAATTAGCAGAAAAAACATCTGATAATAAAAGAAAAAAAGAATTACTAGAGGTTGCTAAGAATTGTAGAAATGTACCTGCTAATCCAGCTTCGACTTTTCATGAAGCACTGCAATCATTTTGGTTTGTACAATTAGTTTTACAGCTTGAATCTAATGGACATTCGATTTCACCAGGACGTTTTGACCAATATATGTATCCGTATTTAAAAAAAGATTTAGATAATAATGAAATCACTTTAGAAAAAGCTCAAGAGTTACTAGATACACTCTGGGTAAAATTTAATGATATAAATAAAGTTCGTGATCAGGCTTCCACTGATGCTTTTGGTGGTTATCCTATGTTCCAGAATTTAATAGTAGGAGGACAAACACCAGGTGGTCAAGATGCTACAAACCTACTATCGTTTATGTGTTTAGAGGCAACTGAACATACTAAAATGCCTCAGCCTTCAATTTCTGTTAGATACTGGGATAAAAGTCCGGAAGAATTCATGATGAAAGCTGCTGAAACTACTAAAGAAGGTCTCGGTATGCCAGCTTATTATAATGATGAAGTAACAATCCCTTCTTTAACAAATAGAGGTTTAACACTGGAAGATGCTAGAGATTACTGTATAATTGGTTGTGTCGAACCACAAAAAATGGGTAAAACTGAGGGATGGCATGATGCAGCTTTCTTTAATATGGCTAAAGTCTTAGAATTAGCTTTAAATGATGGGAAAGATCCGATGCAAGATTATAAACAGTTGGGACCAAAAACAGGTAAAGCAAGTTCTTTTGAATCATTTGATGAGGTAATGGATGCTTATAAAAATCAAATGGAATACTTTGTAGAACTATTAATTCATTCTGACAACTGTGTGGATTCTGCTCATGCTGAAAGAGCACCACTTCCCTTCCTTTCTTCAATGGTAGATGACTGTATTGATGAAGGTAAGTCAGTTCAAAACGGAGGCGCTCACTACAATTTCACTGGGCCTCAGGGAGTGGGAGTTGCAAATGTAGGTGATTCTTTAGCAGCAGTGAGAAAATTAGTCTTTGAAGAAAAAGAAATTTCTATTGAAGAATTAGAAAATGTACTAGCAAATAATTTTGATGGTCATGAAGCATTGCGACAAAAATTACTTAACAATGCTCCCAAATTTGGTAATGATATTGATGAAGTTGATGAATTAGCAAGAGAAGGGGCTTTAATTTACTGTAAAGAGGTAGAAAAATATGAAAATCCTCGCGGAGGTTCTTTTCAGCCAGGTCTTTATCCAGTATCTGCAAATGTACCTTTAGGTGCTGCAACAGGCGCCACTCCAGAAGGAAGACTAGCTGGTACACCTCTTGCAGATGGTGTTTCTCCTGTTGGTGGACGTGATCAAAATGGGCCAACTGCTGCAGTTAATTCAGTAGCAAAATTAGATCACCATATAGCTTCCAATGGTACTTTATTAAATCAAAAATTCCATCCTTCTGCTTTAGAAGGAGAAAATGGATCTCGTAACTTAAATGCTTTAATTGGTAGCTTTTTTGATCAGAAAGGATTCCATATCCAAAATAATGTGGTTAGTGGTGATGTTTTACGAGAAGCTCAAAAGAATCCAGATAACTATAAGAATTTAGTAGTAAGAGTAGCCGGTTACAGTGCTCACTTTGTTTCGCTAGATAAATCATTACAGGATGATATTATTTCAAGAACTGAACAGTGTTTCTAAATTAAAACTACTAAATACTAGTAATTGAAAATATCTAAATTTCTCAGGGTGACTAATAAATTTATTAGTTATCCCTGAGCTTAATTATACTATATTGAGGTGATAGACTATTAAAAAAATTAATTATAATTCAGATAAAAAAGGAATATACTTTGATATACAGAAATTTTCTGTTCATGACGGTCCTGGAATTAGAACAATAGTGTTTCTTAAAGGTTGTCCTTTAGATTGTCCTTGGTGTAGTAACCCAGAATCAAAGGATAAAGATCCGCAGATAATGTTTAATCCTAATTTATGCATTGACTGCAAAAAATGTATAGAAATCTGTCCTAATAATGCAGTTGATTTTAATCTAAGGGGAAGAATAGTTAGAGATAAATGTAATTTATGTATGGAATGTGTTGATCATTGTTATTCGAAAGCTCTTTCTATTGAAGGGATTGAAGGGAGTGTAGAAGAATTATTATTTGAGTTAAATAAAGATAGAATTCATTATCGTCGTTCAAATGGAGGTATTACATTTTCTGGTGGGGAAGCTCTTTATCAATCTGATTTTCTTTTAGAATTATTAAAAGGTTGTAAAGCAAATGGCTGGCATACTACAATTGAAACTGCCGGATATTATCCAAAAGAAACTTTAGAAAAAATTATCCCCTGGACTGATTTATTTCTTTATGATATTAAAATGATAGATGATGGTAAACATAAAAAAGTAATAGGTGTATCTAATAAAAGAATATTAGCAAATGCAAAGTTTGCAGCTGCAAGCTCTGCTGATTTGGTTGTAAGAACCCCTATTATTCCAGGCTTTAATGATGATAAAGAAAGTGTTAGTGAAATTGCAGAATTTGCGTTAGATCTAAAAGGAGTAAAAAGAATAGATATTTTGCCTTATCATAGACTAGGAGAAGATAAATATTATGGTTTGGGTCAAAAATATCAAATGAAAGATATTGAATCACCTTCAAATGAAAAAATGGAACAGATAAAAGAACTAATTATAAAAAAAGGTATAGACTGTACAATTGGAGGAGTGGAATAGAGTATAAAAAAGTATATCATAATTTGTTTTGATGGCAATTTTTGCATTTAACTGCAAAAGATTGTCATCTTTTTTTGTTAAAAGAATACTTATTATACTCTTCAAAGATAAAATAATCAAGCGGAATACCCATAGCTCAAGTTGAAGCAAGAGGAAAATTGATAAGTTATATGTGGAGAAAAAGAAATTAATTATGAATCAAAATGGCTGGTTCTAACTACTAATTATATTTCAAATGTTTGGATTTATCTAAATTGATAAAAGAGTGCGAAAATTCTTGACAATAACAAATAAAAATTATATAGTAATGTTATAAGGTTATAACGTTATTTTGTCATAACTTAATTTGAAGAGGAGTGAAATTATGAGTAAAACAAAAATTTTATTTGCAGGAGAGTCTTGGCACTCAAATATCACTGAAGGCAAAGGTTTTAATTTTTTTTCAATAGGAATCTATGAAGAAGCTGTAGAATGGATTAGAAAAGCTTTAGATATAGATGAATTTGACTTTGTTTATCTTCCATCACACAGGGTTCCAGTTGAATTTCCACATTCTGAAGAAGAACTAAATAAATTTGATGTTATAATTCTAAGTGATGTGGGCGCAGATTCATTACTTTTATCACCAGATACATTTCAAAAATCACTAAGAATGCCGAATAGATTAAAATTATTAAAAAAATATGTAGAGAAAGGTGGTTCCCTCTGCATGATTGGTGGTTACATGACTTTTCAAGGAATAGATGGAAAAGGTCGATATCATAATACAGAAATTGAAGAAATATTACCTGTAAATATTTCTGCTTATGATGATCGCCAGGAGGTTCCCGAGGGTTTTAATTTAGAACTTGCTGAAAAATCACACCCTATAACAGAGAATCTTCCAGCAAAATGGCCTTATTTCTTAGGATATAATAGATTAAAACTAAAAGAAGATGCTAAACTTCTTGCTGAGTATGATGGAGATCCTATTATCGCAGTTAGAGAGGTTGGAAAAGGGAGAACAATGGCTTTTGCTTCTGATTGTGCCCCTCACTGGGCTTCACCAGAATTTTGTGAGTGGGAGTATTATTCTGTATTCTGGCAGCAGGCTGTAAGATGGTTAAGTAATAATTAAGAAATGAGGAAGAAATAATGAATTCTAAAAAAATAATTGATTATATTGATCAAAATCGTGAAAACTTTATAGAATTTCTAAAAAAATTAATATCTAAAGACACAACAAATATTAACCACGGTATCGATGGAGGTCATGAATTAAATGGTCAGGAAATAATAATTTCTAAATTTAAAGAGTTAGGATTAGATATTGAAACATTTGAACCAGAAAATAAAAAACTAAAAAAATATGCTGAAGCTTCCTTAGGTCATAACTATCAAAATAGACCAAATGTTGTTGGAGTTTTAAAAGGCAAAGATAGCAAAAATCATAAGTCGATTATCTTGAATGGTCATATTGATACGATGCCTTTTAATAAAATTGATCAATGGTATTCACATCCTTTAGAACCCAAAATAATTGACAATAAATTATATGGACGAGGAGCTTGTGATATGAAGGGTGGATTGGCAGCATTAATTTTAGCAGTTGAATCTTTAATTAAATGTAACTGCGATATTAAAGGTGATATAATTTTAGAAAGTGTTGTTGATGAAGAAGGTGGAGGTAATGGAACTTTAGCCTGTATTGATAATGGTTATAAAGCTGATTTAGCAGTTGTAGCTGAACCAACCGAATTAAAGATAATGAGATCTCATATGGGTTGGGTATTTTTTAAAATGGATGTTGAAGGTAAATCACTACACTCTGGGTTGAAATGGCTAGGAGTTAATGCAATTGAAAAAACAATAAAAATTATTAATGGTTTAAAAGAATTAGAATCAGAGTGGCTTTTAAAAAAGAGGAATTCTATTTTACCTCCTCCAACTATAAATTTTGGTACAATAAATGGTGGCACAGCTGGTTCAGTAGTACCTGACAATTGTAGAGTTGATTTTGGTGTTCATTTTTTACCAGAAGATGCTGATTCAAATGGTTTAGGATCAATTGTAGAAAGAGAGATAATTGATAGAATTAAATTAATTTCAAATGGTGATCAATGGTTAAAAAATCACAAACCTAAATTGAAAAAATATCAAGAAGGCAGTCCATTTGAATTTAAAAGCGATGAGGATTATTTAAAGGTATTTAGCAGTAATTTTGAAAAAATTAGAGATAATGAAAAAGCAGTAATTGCTGGGTCTGAATATGGTTGTGATGCTAGATTATTGCAAAATTATTCCAAAGTGCCGACATTGATGTTTGGACCTGGAAGTATTAAGCAAGCGCATGGTATAAATGAGTATTTAGATCTTGATCAATATCTTGATTATATTAAAATAATGGCCCTCAGTATTATTGAATTAAACAATTAATTTAATTATAAAAATATTATAAATATATTGACATTCTACCTAAAATAGAGTACTATATAAACATAGAGACGTTATAATGACATGATAATTAAATTTTGGGGGCGTTTACTTATGAGAGTTGATAGAAATGATCATTTACCATTATATATTCAGTTAAAAAATATAATAGAAGAAAAAATAAAAGAGGAAGATTTAAATCCAGGAGATATTATTCCATCTGAAAAAGAACTTCAGCAGGAGTTTGGAGTTAGTAGAATTACAGTAAGACAGGCAATTAAGGAGTTGGAGAATGAAGGCTTAGTTAAGAAAAAGCAGGGTAAAGGAACGTTTGTTTCATTTCCTAAATTGTCACATGAATTACCTAACTTAACAAGTTTTACAGAAGATATAGAAGCTAAGGGTTTAAATCCCGAATCAAAAATCATTAGTATCGAAAAAACAATTGATGCTGAGGTAGCTAAGAAGCTGGGAACAGATTCTCAAACAGTTTTTTTAAATATTAAAAGATTAAGACTGATAAATGAAGAATCTGTAGGTGTTCATGATTGTTATTTAGATACAAATATTTTGAATAAAAAAGCGGTAGACGAAATTAAAGAAATGGATAATGAAAGTTCATTATATGATATTATAGAAGATTATGGTATAAATATTAGTTATGCTGATGAAACATTAGAAGGTGGAATTTCTAATTCATATATCAGTAATCTGCTTGGGATAAAAAAAGAATTCCCACTATTAATTTTAGAAAGAATAACTTGTACAGATAATGATGACCCTTTTGAATTTGTTAAGATGTATTATAGAGCTGATAAATATAAATACTCAATCAGATTGAAAAGAAACTAAACTTAAAAGTTAATTTATATGCAGATTAATTTTTAAGTTAATCTGGATATTTATTATAAAGCAATATGTTTATATAGTTTAGTCAATTTAATTATAAACAAGGAGGGGATAAATTTTAAATTTTTTAATTTTTCAAACAATAAAACTAAGAGGAGAGATACTATGAAAAAGAAAATATTAATTTTGTTATTAGTTAGTTTTATGATTTTGGGCATGAATATCTCAGTGGCAGCTCAGGATGACCAATTAACTGTTGGAGTTACAACTGTTACATTAAGACATCAGTTTTTTATTGATATTGATGAAGGGATAAAAGAAGCAGCGGCAGAACATGGTGTGGAACTGTTTACAAATGATCCTAATGTAAATGCTCAAGAACAGGTATCTGCAATTGAAGATTATATGGTTATGGGTGTAGATGGGCTTATAGTTATCGGTACAGATCCTGCAGCAATTGTTCCAGCAGTAAATGAAGCAGCTGAACAAATGCCTGTTGTAACAATTGATATGAAATTAGAGACTGACAAAGTTGATTCATTTGTTGGTACTCTAAATGAAGATGCTGGAGAGCAGTTAGGTCAGTATACTAAAGAATATATTGAAAATGAATTAGGTGGAGATGCTAAAATAGCCATAGTAAGTTGGTTAGAATCAAATATTCAACAGCAGAGAGTTGCTGGTTTTGAAAAGGCATTAGAAGGAATGGGAAATGTTGAAATTCTTCAACCACAGCCTGGTTATGATAGAGAGGAATCCATGAATACTGTGGAAAACATTTTACAGTCTAATCCTGATGTAGATATTATATATTCTACTGCTGAAAATAGTGTTCTTGGTGCAAAATCAGCACTTGAATCAGCTAGAGCAGAAGGTGTTAAAATTGTAGGTTTTGACCTGACTCCTGAGGCAGCAGATGGTATCAAAGATGGTATTATTTTAGCTATGATACAGCAGCAGCCAAAAGAAATGGGAAGAAGAGCTTTAAATGCTTTAGTTGAAAAGATTAATGGAAATGAAATTGATCCTTTAATTCCAGTTCCAGTATTATTATATGATGAAAATAATGTTGATGAGTTCTTAAACTAAACAAATAAGTTTTAATCCTTACTTAGTGGCAAATTATCTGGCGATGATTAAATGCCACTAAGTAGGATTTATAAAATCTCACAAATAATATATTCTCTAAAAATATATTAAATCCTTCAATTAATTATAAAAAAGGGAAAGTTAACCAAATTATAATTAAAAGCAAATATATTTACAAAAAAGATAGGGTGAAATTATGGATAATGAAATATTAAGGTTAGAAGGACTATCTAAACATTTTCCAGGTGTTAAAGCCTTAGATAATATCAGTTTTGATTTAATAGAAGGTGAAATTCATGCACTTATTGGCGAAAATGGTGCAGGAAAATCAACATTGATAAAAGTTTTGACAGGTGCCTATCAAAAAACAGATGGTAAAATTTTTTATAGAGGTACTGAAGTTAAAAATCTTAGTCCTACAAAATCTAAAAATTTAGGTATTAGTGCAATTTATCAAGAACTTACTTTATTTCCAGAATTAACTGTGTCTCAAAATATTTTTATGGGTAATGAAAGAGTTTATAATAAAAGCAACCTTGTAAATGACAAAGAAATGACGGATGAAGTCAGAAAAATATTTAAAAAGATAAAACTGAATATTTCTCCTGATACATTAATTAAAAATTTAAGTATTGCTCAACAGCAGATGATAGAAATTGCACGAGCTATTTCTTTAGATGCTGATATATTAATTATGGATGAGCCGACTTCTTCAATTAGTAACAAAGAGACTGAAATTTTATTTGAAATAATAGAAGACTTAAAAAATCAAGGAGTAACAATTATTTATATCTCGCATAGATTAGAAGAAATTTTTGAGATTGCTAACAGAGTAACTGTTTTAAGAAATGGTAAAAATATCAAAACTCTTGAAATTAATGAAATTAAAGATAAAGATCAACTTGTAAATTTAATGGTAGGAAAAGAAGTTACAGATTTATTTCCCAAAAAAGAAGTTGAAATCGGTGAAACTATTCTAGAAGTTAAAAATCTATCTTATCAAGATAAATTTAAAAATATTAGTTTTAATTTAAAAAAAGGTGAAATTCTTGGGGTTGGTGGACTTGTAGGAAGTCAAAGAACTGAAGTCATGGAAACATTGTTTGGTTTAAGAAAATTTGATGATGGAGAAATAATTTTAAAAGGAAATTCTGTAAAAATATCAAATGCCCAAAATGCAATTGACTTTGGCTTAGGACTAATTTCTGAAGACAGAAAGGCTACTGGAATTATAAAAACTATGAGTGTTAAAGAAAATATTACTTTACCCGGATTAGACTTAATAGATAGAAAATTTAATGTTTTAATTGATAATAAAGCTGAAGAAATTGCCACTAAATCTTTAGTAGAAAGACTACAGGTTAAAACGCCTTCATTAAAACAAAAAATTGATAAATTAAGTGGAGGAAATCAGCAGAAAGCAATTATTGCAAGATGGATTTTGTTGGCTCCAGAGATTTTAATTATGGATGAGCCTACCAGAGGTATTGATGTGGGAGCAAAATCTGAAATATACGAACTTATGGGTGAATTAGCAAAAAAAGGAATTAGCATAATTATGATTTCATCTGAAAATCCTGAATTACTAGCAATGAGTGACCGAATTATGGTCATGAGAGAAGGGGAAATATCAGGATTTTTAGAGGGAGAAAAACAGACAGAAGAAAATATTCTCAAGCTTGCCTTTGGAGGTGTGGTTAATTAATGAATCAGTTAGAAAATAAAATATCATTTCAAGATAGAATAAAAAGTTTTTTTGGTGAAAAAGGTAGTGCAGCTTTAGGGTTAATAATATTATTTGTTTTTATGACTTTTATGTCAGATAGATTTTTAACTTTTTCTAATTTATTAAATGTAGCAAGACAGGCATCTATTAATGGTATTATTGCTGTAGGTATGACTTATATTATAATTACAAAAGGTATTGACCTTAGTGCTGGAGCCTTAGTTGCCTTAACAGGTACGGTTGCAGCAGGGTTAATTGTTAATATGGGTCTGCCAATTATTGTAGCAATTATTTTAACTTTAGTAGTTGGATCTTTAGTGGGAGCCTTTACAGGAGTTATGGTTTCTAAACAGAATATACCCCCATTTATTGTAACCTTAGCACTTATGACTATTTTAAGAGGTTTAAGTTTTGTTTATACATCTGGAAGACCAATTTATGTATCAAATGAACTATTCAGAGTAATTGGTAGAGGCTATATTGGTCCAATTCCAATCCCAGTTATTATTGCAATTTTTATTGGGGTCATTGGTCATATTGTTTTAAAGAAAACTAAATTTGGTAGACATATTTATTCTGTTGGCGGTAATGAAGAAGCAGCAAGGCTTTGTGGTGTAAATATTGATAAGACATTAATTTATGTTTATACTTCAGCTGGATTCTTAACAGCAATAAGTGGAATCATTCTTGCTTCTAGACTCTCTACTGGATCTCCAAATGCTGGTGATGGTGCAGAACTTGATGCTATCGCTGCAGTAATATTAGGAGGTACAAGTTTTGCAGGTGGAATAGGTAGTGTATCGGGTACATTTATTGGAGTTGCAATCATTGGTATTTTAGGAAATGGCCTAAACTTATTAAATGTTTCTTCATACAATCAGATGATGGTTAAAGGTTTAGTAATTTTATTAGCAGTATTGGTTAATAATATAAAATTGAAAAAGAAAAATATAAGTAGATAAAAGGGGAGAATAAAATGGCTGATATAGGTATTTTACCAAAGAAGAAGAATGAAATAAAAAATATTTTTGGCAAAAAAAAGGCGATTATTGGTATGATTCATACTAAACCATTACCTGGTGCTCCGCGCTATAATGGAGAAAGCATGCAAGAGATAATAGAGTTTTCAATCAATGATGCTCTAGCCTTAAAAGAAGGTGGAGTAGATGGTTTAATGTTTGAAAATGCCTGGGATGTTCCATTTTCTAAGCCGGAAGATATAGGTTATGAAACAGTTGCTGCTTTAACTGTTCTAGCAAATGAGGTGACTAGAGAAGTTGATTTACCTTTCGGTTTTAATTTCTTAGCAAATGGAGTAATTCAATCTTTAGCAGCGGCAAAAGCTACAAATGCAGACTGGGTCAGATGTAATCAGTGGGTCAATGCCTATGTAGCTAACGAAGGGATTTTAGAAGGGGCTTCGGCAGAAGCTATGCGTTACAAAAAAATGCTGCAGGCTGATGATATAAAAGTAATGGCTGATGTCCATGTTAAACATGGAAGTCACTCAATTGTTGCTGATAGATCACTTGCTGAACAGACAAGAGATAATATATTTTTTGATGCAGATATTTTAATAGCTACCGGGAGTCGTACTGGAGATGAAACTTCATTAGATGAGTTAGTTGGAATAAGCAATAATACTCAGCTTCCTGTTATAGTTGGTAGTGGTATTAATGATGACAATGCAAAAAAGATTCTGGAAATTGCTAGTGGAGCAGTTGTTGGCTCTTACTTAAAAGAGGATGGAGTTTGGTGGAATCCTGTGGATGTAGAAAGAGTAAAAAGATTAATGGATATAGTAAATAAATTAAGATAGATCTTATATGGAAGAGGGTTTATATTTAATGAATTCTAAATTTGATGTAATATGTTTTGGTGATATCAATGTAGATTATATAGGGAGAATGGATAGGCTTCCTGAAATAGATGAAGAATTGCCAATACATAATTTAGAAAAATTTTGTGGCGGTGCAGCCACAAATGTCGCTGTATCTTTGTCTAGATTAGGGAAAAAAACAGGATATGTAGGAAGTATTGGTGATGATTCGAATGGTAAGGAATTGCTTGAACGTCTTCAACAAGAAGGGGTAGATGTATCAAAAGTTAATAAAAAAGAAGGTTATTTATCTGGTACAGTTTTTGCTATTATAGATAATGATGGAGAAAGAAGATTACTAAGTTATTTAGGAGCAAATCTTCAAACAAAAAAAGAAGATTTTGATAAAAACTATATAAGTAAAGCTGAAATCTTACACATGAGTAATCCTTTGTTATCTGTTGTTCCTACTTTGCTTTCTTATGCTAAAGAAAATAACTTGATTGTTTCGTTTGATCCTGGGACATTAATTTCTTCAAAAGGTTTAAAAGAAATAGAATATATTTTGAAAGAGACTGATATATTATTTTTAAATAGAGTAGAATATCATGATCTAATTAAAAATAGTGAAAAAGGTTTGGATATATTTTTAGAACTGGGATGTAAAATGGTTGTTTATAAAAAGGGCAAAGAAGGTAGTTTTTTAAAGACCTCCAGTGGGAAAGAAATAAATAGCCCCGGTTTTAAGGTGAATGTTATTGATACAACTGGTGCTGGAGATGCATTTGCTGGTGGATTTTTAACAGCTTATTTAAATAAATTAGATTTTGAAAATATTATGGAGTTTGCAAATGCTGTTGCTGCAATTTCTGTAACAAGAAAAGGTGCGAAAGAAGCACTTCCAAAAATAGAAGAAGTGTATGATTTTATTAGAGAAAATAAAGATTGAGAATTGAAAATTTGATTAAAAAAATAAGAGTAATAAAACTGCAGATAAATATCTGCAGTTTTATTGTTAGTTTGCCTGGCATGAATATTTGCTAATCAGTGCAAGTCTGATGTGGAGTTATGAAGTTTTTTATTTCTTATATCTTGACACCTCTCAACAAATATTCTATAATTAAAGCATGAAACATTTGAATAATTGTTCATATATAATAAATAAAAAATCAGAGGTGGAAAATGCAGAATACAGTTGAAGAAAAAAATAATGAAAAAGAATTTGAGCTTGAAGGTTTAAATTGTTCAAATTGTGCCATGAAAATTGAAGATCAGGTCAAAAAACTTGATGGAATGGACAAAGTTGAACTAAATTTTGCGACTTCTACTTTAAAAGTAGCGGCTGAAGAGGCGAGATTAGAAAAGAGCCAGGACGAATTGCAAAAAATTTCAGATAGAATAGAACCAGGAGTTAAGGTTAGAGATAAGTCAGAAACGCAAGCAGAAGTTGGTGTTGAGGGATCATCACTTAAATCATATCTCTGGCAGAAAAAGAATATATTTATTGGAACTTTATTTTTTATCTTTGCCCTAAGTTTTTCTCATTTAAATATTTTTAAAGGCAGTATCTTAAGCAGCCTAGCTTTACCTGCCTACATAACAGCATATTTTTTAATCGGCTATCCAGTTCTTAAAGCTGCCGTTTTAAATATCGGGCAGGGACAGATTTTTGATGAAAACTTTTTAATGGTTATCGCTACAATAGGTGCTTTTGGAATCCAGGAATACCCAGAAGCAGTAGCGGTTATGCTTTTTTATATGGTAGGAGAACTATTTCAGGAAAGAGCTGTTAATAATTCACGACGTTCGATAAAAGATTTGATGGATATTAAAGCCGAATTTGCTAATTTAATTAAAGATGAAGAAATTATCGAAGTTAAACCGGAAAATTTGAAAGTTGGAGATCTAATTGCTGTAAAGGCTGAAAAAAATTCCAGTAGATGGTAAAGTAGTTAGTGGAGAAAGTGCTCTTGAAACCTCTGCTTTAACCGGAGAATCAATGCCTAAAGATGTTGTAGAAGGTGACCAGGTTTTAAGTGGAATGATAAATTTAAATAAGCTGATTACAGTTCGAGTGACCAAAGAATATAAGGATTCAACTGTAAAAAAAATATTAGAACTTGTAGAAAATGCTAGTTCTAAAAAAGCACCAACAGAGCAGTTTATCAGCAAATTTGCCCGTTATTATACACCATTTGTTGTTTTTACAGCTGTGTTAGTCGCTGTATTACCACCACTTTTAACCGGAGCTGCCTTTAGCCAGTGGTTTTATCGTTCTCTAATATTTTTAGTTGTTTCCTGCCCTTGTGCCCTCGTAGTTTCAATTCCGCTTGGCTTTTTTGGTGGTATTGGTCTGGCATCAAAAAATGGAATTTTAGTCAAAGGAGGCAACTACCTGGAAGCTTTGAATGAGCTGGATACCATAGTATTTGATAAAACTGGTACTATAACCGAAGGTGATTTTAAAGTAACTGAGGTTAATATTGAAAGCAATCACAGCCGTCAAGAAATCTTAAAAATAGCTGCTGAAGTAGAACAGTTTTCTAATCATCCAATAGCTCAATCAATTGTTAATGCAGCTGATAATTATCAAAAACACTCAGCTGATAGTGATTATCAAGAGATTTCAGGTTCAGGTGTTAAAGCTGTTCTTAATAATAATAAAATTTTAGCAGGAAATGAAAGACTTATGGAGAAAAATAATATTAACTTCAAAAAAGTTAAGAGTACTGGAACTGCTGTTTATTTAGCCAAAAATGGAGAATTTTTAGCTTCGATTGTCATTTCTGATCAGCTAAAATCTGATTCTGTCTCTGCATTTTCAGCGCTTAAAGACTTAGGAATTAATAATTTAGTGATGTTAACCGGTGATAATCAGGCAACAGCAGCTGAAGTTGCTTCTAAACTGGAGCTTGATAATTTTTATGCAGAATTGCTGCCGGATCAGAAAGTCACTAAAGTTGAAGAACTATTAAAAAAATCAAAAAAATTAGCCTTTGTTGGTGATGGAATAAATGATGCACCTGTACTAGCTCGTTCTGATTTAGGAATAGCAATGGGAGGCCTTGGCTCTGATGCAGCAATTGAAGCAGCAGATGTTGTTTTAATGACAGATGAGCCTTCGAAAATTGTTACCGCTTTAAATATTGCAGCTAAAACTAAGAAATTAGTCTGGCAAAATATCATAATGGCTCTTTCAATTAAAGCTGCAGTTATGATTTTAAGTATTTTTGGTATGGCTTCAATGTGGGCTGCAGTATTTGCAGATGTTGGAGTTGCATTAATGGCGGTATTTAATGTAATGAGAATTTTAAAGACAAAAGATATTTAATTGGAGTGGATTTTATGGCAGCAGAACTTAAAGAAAAAGCAATGTGTGATATTTGTGAAGTATTTAATCCAAATAATCAGGTAGTTAAAGTGATGAAAGAAAAAAAACTAACTGATGAAGTAGTTTATGATTTGGCAGATTTGTTCAAAACAATGGGGGATCCAACTAGAATCAAAATTCTTTATGCCCTTAAAGAAAGAGAACTCTGTGTTTGTGACCTTTCCGAACTGCTGGATATGAGCTCTTCTGCAATTTCACATCAGCTTCGAGTACTAAGAAACAATAAACTGGTTAAGTATCGCAAAGAAGGTCGTTCGGTTTATTATTCACTCGATGATGATCATGTGATGTGCCTTTTTGGACAGGGACTTGAACATGTACTTGAAGATAAATAAAGTTATTGAAAAGGAAGATTAGATGCCTAAAATAAATGCTGTGCTTCTGGCAGGAGGAAAGAGCAGACGTTTTGGAAATCTTGATAAGGCTTTGCTCCCTTTTGCCGGGACAACATTAATAGAATATATTGCTTCAAATTTAAACAATTTTTTTAATCAGGTAATTATAATTGGTTCTAAAGATAAATATTCTTTTATAGACGGAGTAAAAGTTTATGAAGATATTTATAAAGATAAGGGACCATTGGCCGGTATTTACACCGGCTTATATTTTTCTGAAACTAACTATAATTTTATCTGCGGTTGTGATATGCCCTTTTTGGAATCAAATTATTTTAGTTATTTAGAAGGTATTTTAAAAAGAAAAAATAAAGCTGAAATTGTTGTGCCAGAATATAATGGATTTTTGGAACCACTGGCAGCTCTTTACCATTATTCACTATTGAAAAAGGTCCAAAATGAAATTTTGAATGATAATTTGAGAGTTAAATCTTTTTACGCTAATGCTGAAAAGGTAATTTTAAGTGAAGCTATGTTAGAAGAAAAATTCAAGCTAGAAAAATTGTTTTTTAATTTAAATTATCCAAAGGATTTGGACAATGCATTAAAATATTT
>NZ_QBLR01000058.1:0-17583 GCF_003070835.1 Halanaerobium sp.
AAGTGGAGGGGTGGGAATAAGGGAAAATGCCTCTTAAAAACAAGAAACACAAAAAGGAAGATGATGGTGGTGGATCTCCTGCTTGGATGACTACTTTTGGAGATATGATGACTTTGCTCTTAGTATTTTTTGTTCTTCTCTACTCTTTTTCTTCGATGGATGTAGAAAAATTTCGGGGCTTTATCTCGGCTTTGCAGAATCAGCTTGGAGTTTTAGATGGAGGCCAGACTATTACCCCAGATGTAAACATTGATGCAGGAAATATTGGTGAAGATTTTGCTCAAGCACCGGAGAATATTCAGCAGATTATGCAGGAGTTAGATAACTATATTGAAAGCAATAATCTAGGTGATAAGGTAAATGTAGAAAATAAGAGAAAAGGACTGGTTATTAGTTTAACCGGGGAAATACTTTATGAGTTAGGTAAAGCAGATATTAGAGAACAAGGTAAAGAAGTTTTAGCAATAATCTCGAATATTTTAATTGATATTCCAAATGATATTATGATCGAAGGGCATACTGATGACCTACCGATTAGAACAGATGAGTTTCCCTCGAACTGGGAACTATCAACTGCAAGAGCAGTAAATGTAATTAAATTTTTAATAGAAGAAAGAAATTTTAATCCAGCAAGACTATCTGCGGCAGGCTATTCTGAATATCGACCGGTTGCAAATAATAATACTGCAGAAGGAAGAGCTAAAAACCGAAGGGTTGAAGTTGTTGTTTTAAATTCACAGTACAATGAAGGAGGCAGCTGATATGGCAGATGGCCGAAATATAAATTATAAAATGTTGACATTAATAATTGTACTTGTAGTTATAATTACCGGAGTAGCAAGTTTTACTTTTTTTACTTATTTTTCTGTAGCTGATAATAGCGAAGAAGATTTTGATATTGACGATATTCGTTCTACTTATCAAGTAGGCGATTTTGTGGTTAATATAGCTAATAACAGCCGCATAAACTTTATTAGAGCAAGTCTGGTTTTTGAAATTGAAGAAGATAAGATAGTTGAAGAATTAGAAAAAAGAAAGCCCCAGATTAGAGATGCAATTATTACAACTCTGCGTTCTCAAAATGAAAGTATTTTAAAAGAGGCTAATGCTCAAACAATTAAAAAAATAATTAAATCTGAAGTAAATGATATATTACGTTCAGGAAAAATAACAAACGTTTGGTTCACAGAACTGGTTGTGCAGTAGGGAGGAATTAAGATGGCTGATGTATTAAATCAAAATGAAATTGATTCACTTCTTTCTGCAATAAGCAGTGGTAGTATCGATGTAGAAGAGGCTAAAGAGCAATCAGATGAAAAAAAGATAAAAGAATATGATTTTAAACGACCGGATAAGCTCTCAAAAGAGCAGATACGGACTTTGGAAATGATTCATGATAATCTTTCTCGAATTTTTACCACAACTCTTTCTACAAAACTAAGAAGTATGGTCAACTTTGAAGTGGTTTCAATTGAGCAGCTTGCTTATTCGGAGTTTATTAACTCACTACCTGAGCCAACAATTATAAGCATTAACAAACTTGAACCATTAAGCGGACAGTTTATTTTTGAAATTAATCCGGAAATAGGATTTGGAATTATAGATAGATTATTTGGTGGTTTTGGTAAGCCGATTTCTGATATTCGTTCTTTTACTGATATTGAGAGAGTTGTACTGCGCCGAGTTATGAATTGGCTTTTGGTTGATTTCAAAGAGGCCTGGAGTAATATTGAAGAACTGGAGCCTGAATTATTAGAATTAGAATCCAATCCGAATTTTATCCAGGTTGTACCAGATAGTGATATGACAATTATTATCACTTTGGCTGCTAAAATCGGAAATACAGAAGGATTAATAAATATTTGTTTACCGTATATTGTTTTAGAACCAATAGTTAAAAACTTAAATGCTCAGTACTGGTTTTCAAGTACTAGAGAAAAGCAGACAGCTGAACATATTGCTCAACTTAAAGAGCGTTTAAATGATGCTTTAGTTGAGGTAGAAGCAGAACTGGGAAGTACTCAGCTAACAGTAGAAGATTTTCTATATCTACGTCCGGGCGATGTAATTAGACTGGATAAAAAGGTAGAAGAAAATGCTGAACTCAAAATTGGTAATAATCATAAATATCAGGCAGTTGTTGGAAGTAAAAACCGTCATAAAGCAATACAAATTGTTGGAGTAGCAGAAAACTTATTTGAGGAGAGTGGAGTCAATGACGAATGATGGTAATTTTTTATCACAGGAAGAAATAGATGCACTAATGAACGGTCAGGATGATGAAAATAATGAAACTGAAGCTAAAGCGTTTGAATTAACTCCTGATGAGATTGATGTAATAGGAGAAGTAAATAATATTGCAATGGGTTCCTCTGCTACAGCACTCTCCACACTGTTGGATCAAAAGGTAGATATAACAACACCTGAAGTTGAATTAATGTCTTTTCAGAAATTAATTGAGGATTATGATCGACCCTGTGTTTTGGTAAAGGTTGAATATGTCGAGGGAATTGAAGGCTTAAGTATTCTTGTTTTGAATACTGAAGATGCAGCTGTAATTGCAGATTTAATGATGGGTGGAGATGGACTGGACGGACTGGAAAGAGAAATGTTAAATGAAATTTCAATTAGTGCAGTTGGAGAAGCAATGAACCAGATGATGGGGGCTGCTTCTACTGCAATGTCCAATATTTTAGATAGGTTAGTCAATATTTCTCCTCCTGAAGCAGAATTTATTAATCTAGATGATGTAATGGAAGACGGAAGAGATTGGTTTGATCCTAAAGAAGAAATAGTTGTAACTTCATTTAATTTAAAGATTGGAGATTTAATTGATAGTACATTTAAACAACTTTCTTCTTATAATTTTGTTAAGAATTTGGCTGAATCTTTACTTACCGGCCAAACGGGTTTAATGGATAACAGTACTGATGACAGTGAAGAAGCTGTGCCGACATCTGCTCTGGAATCGGAATCTGAGCCGACAAAAGAAAAGGCTGCCCCTAAAACTGCCCCTAAAACTGAATCTGCCTCCAAAAACAAGGTAAAAGCAGATGCTAACAGTGGTGGCAAGCAGAGACGAACCAGTTCGCGAAATATTTCTCCAGAAGAAAAGGTCGATGTTCATTCGGCTCAATTCCCGGAATTTAGTGAATATGAAACCCAGCCTCTACCAAATAATATGGAACTGATAAAAGATGTTCCTTTAGAAGTAACTGTAAGACTTGGTAAAACTGTAATGAAAATTAGAGATATTTTAGAATTAGGAGATGGTTCGATTATTGAACTTGATAAGCTTGCCGGAGAGCCGGTAGATCTCTTAGTTAATGGGAAATTGGTTGCTAAAGGTGAGGTAGTAGTAATTGATGAAAACTTTGGCTTTAGAGTTAAAGACATTGTTAGTCCGACTGAACGTTTAAAAACCCTTTAACCTGGTGGTGTAAAGATGAATTATATGTGGGAAACATTCAAGATGGCATTTTATTTGATTTTAGTAATTGGTTTTATTTTTGCCACCTATTATTTTATAAAAAAGCGTTTTAACTTCAGTTCAACTAAAGAATTGAAATTAATTGATAGTCTACGTCTTTTTAATGGTGAGACTATCTATTTAGTCAAAGTTTATAATGATATTGTAATGCTTGGTGGAAGTAAGGAAGAGTTGAATTTTTTGAAAAGTTGGCCAGTCTCAGAAATTGATTTTGATTTAAATGAGTTGGAAGAAAATCAGGCAGCTAAAGTTGATTTTAAAGAGAAGTTAAAAAAAATAATTAATCAGAATAAAAATTCTCTAAAAAATAAGCAAAATCAGAATTCCGACAGTGATCAAGATGAATAAGTCTTTAATTTTAACTGTTTTTATTATATTATTAATTTTTAGTCCAATTTTCACTGCAGCAGTTTCTGCTCAGAATTTTAATATACCTGATATTTCCTTTGAAATTTCAAATAACGATGCTCAAAATAATGAAGGGGAAGATTTAGTTTTATCTTTGAGAATACTGCTTTTATTAACAGTACTCTCACTTGCTCCCGCAATTATAGTCTTATTTACATCTTTTACCAGGATTATTATAGTTTTTTCTATTTTAAAAAGAGCTCTATCATTAAATAATATGCCACCAAATCAAGTTCTGATTGGGATAGCAATCTTTTTAACAATTTTTATAATGGCTCCGGTGCTGCAGGGGATTAATCAGGATGCTCTTCAGCCTTATTTAAATGAAGAAATCAGTCTGGAAAATGCTTATGAAAATACAATAACTCCAATCAGAAGTTTTATGTTTAAACAGGTAGATGAACGCTCTCTCAGCCTTTTTGCTGAGATGGCTGAGATTGACCGACCGGAAAGTCGGCAGGATCTGCCCACATATGTATTGATACCTGCATTTTTAATTAATGAAATCAAAATTGCTTTTCAAATTGGATTTTTACTCTATATACCATTTTTGATGATCGATATGATAGTTGCCAGTATTTTAATGTCAATGGGAATGATGATGCTGCCTCCAGTTATTATTTCACTTCCTTTTAAAATTTTATTATTTGTACTGGCAGACGGCTGGCATCTTTTAATTGGATCTTTAGTTGAAACTTTTAATTAAATTTAATTTACAGGGGTGGAAAAAATGGGAGAAGCAGTAGTTCTAGATATAGGTAGAGAATCTTTATATACAGTGATCTTGGTAATTATGCCTGTCTTAGGAGCTGGGTTAATTACTGGTCTTTTAGTGGCTATTTTTCAAGCTACAACTCAGATCCAGGAGCAGACTTTAGCTTTTGTGCCTAAAATATTTGCGGTTTTAGCATCTATCGGCTTTTTTGGTCCCTGGATAATGACCACAGTTGTTGAGTTTGTGCAGGAACTACTGCAGAATATTCCCCTTTATTTAGGCCGGTGATAATTCTTGCCAGAAGATATTTTAATTAATGAAAACATATTTTTATTTGCTCTTATTTTCAGCCGCTATTTAGGAATTTTCTTTTTAACTCCTATTTTTAGTAGCCAGGTAATTTTCTTCCAGGCCAAAATTTTAGTTGCTTTAAGTTTAACTGTAATCACAGTGCCGGTAGTAATTAATTCTTTTCAACCTATTTATCCTACGAATAATCTACTTGTTTTAGTAAAAATCATGAGTGAATTAAGTGTAGGGCTATTTATGGGGCTTGCAGTCTTTTTAGTTTTTTCTGCAGTTCAGCTGGGGGGACAGATAATTGATATGCGGATGGGGTTTAGAATTGCCAACGTAGTTGACCCTTTCAGCGGTATTAACTCTCCTGTTATCGGTCAGTATAAAAATATACTTTTGACTCTAATTTTTTTAGCAGTTGACGGCCACCTTTATTTAATCAAACATTTGAATAATTCCTTTAAAATTATTCCTCCAGGTGAGGTTAATTTTAATTCTCAAATCTGGATTTACTTTTTCCGGAGAAGTGCTGATATGTTTCTTTTAGCACTGAAGGTTGCAATGCCGATAGCCGGAGCAATATTTTTACTCGATGTAATACTTGCTTTTTTAGCTCGTTCAGTCCCCCAGATGAATCTTTTTATTGTTGGATTGCCGATTAAAATTTTAGCCGGGCTGCTCTTGTTATTTGTTTTGATACCTGTTTTAAACAATTTTTATTCTGAAATTATTTTTGATGTTATTAACGAAATACCTCATTTATTTCGATTGCTAAGTCCCTAAAGTGAAAGGGGTGGAATTATGGCTGATGGTGGAACTGGAGAAAAAACGGAGGAGGCTACTCCTCGGCGGAAAAAAGAAGCCCGCGAAAAAGGTAATGTAGCTAAAGGTAAAGAAATAAGCCAGGCTTTTACCTTACTGGCAAGTTTTCTCATGTTGTACTTTTTAATGCAGCAGATGATCTTTACTGTTATCAGAGAATTTAGATTTTATTTTAGTGAACTGATCATTTCTCCTTTCAGTATTAACAATGCCTATAATATTTTAATGGCTGCTTTTAGCAAAACTGTAAGGATCATCGCTCCCATAATGATTGTTTCTGCAGCTGCAGGAGTTTTAGTTAATTTTTTGCAGATAGGTCCCTTATTTACCAGTAAGCCGTTAGTGCCTGATTTCAAAAAAATAGACCCGATTAAAGGTGCCAAAAATCTTTTTTCACTCAAATCATTGATGGAATTATTTAAATCACTTTTTAAATTATTTGTTATAGCTGCAATTGCCTATAATATTTTATCACAGAATATTGATATTTTTGAAAGAAGTATTCATCAGGATTTAACACAGTCAATAGTTGTTTTAAGTTCTCTAATTAGCCAGATTGCCTTTTCGATAATTGCGGCTCTGATAATTCTGGGGATCATTGACCTTCTTTATCAGCGCTGGCAGCACAATAAAGATCTTAAGATGTCTAAATATGAGGTTAAACAGGAAAGAAAAGAGATGGAAGGTGACCCGATGATCAACCAGCAGCGTAAACAGCGTCAGCGGGAGATTAGTATGAACAGAATGATGTCTTCTGTTAAAGATGCAGATGTTGTAATCACCAACCCAACTCATATTGCTGTGGCCTTAAAATATGATTTAGATGAAATGGATGCACCTGAGATTATTGCTAAGGGTGAGGGCTTTGTTGCCCAAAAGATAAAGGAAAAGGCAAGAGAGGCTGAGGTTGAAATTGTAGAGAATAAACCACTGGCTCGCTCTCTAAATTCGATGACCGAAATTGGAGATCAAGTTCCGGTAGAGCTTTATCAGGCTGTTGCCGAAATTTTAGCTAGGATATTTAAGGAAAACAAGAAATATTAAATTTTGTTTTAAAGTTTTGAAGAAAGTTTTGGAGGTAAATAATTAGTGGATAACAGTTTAGTTTTTTCGAAAATAACTAAAAATACAGATGTAGTATTTGCTTTAATGGTAGTAAGTATAATTGTGATGTTTATTATACCTCTGCCAACTATGCTGCTTGATATGCTGCTGGCTGCTAATATTACTTTTGCAATGGTAATTATCCTGGTCAGTATTTATACAACAGAACCGCTTGATCTTTCGGTATTTCCATCGCTGCTTTTATTTGCAACTTTATTTAGATTGGGGTTAAATATTTCGACTACCCGATTGATTTTGGGACAGGGTTATGCTGGAGAAATTATAATGAGTTTTGGTGACTTTGTTGTTGGTGGAAATTATGTTGTCGGGTTAATAATCTTTTTAATTATAGTTGTTATTCAGTTTGTTGTAATTACCAAAGGTGCAGAAAGAGTTGCTGAGGTAGCAGCTAGATTTACCCTTGACGCGATGCCCGGGAAACAGATGAGTATTGATGCAGATTTAAATGCGGGTGTTATAGATAATGTAGAAGCAAAACGTGAAAGAGAAAAAATCAGGCAGGAAGCTGATTTTTATGGAGCTATGGATGGTGCTAGCAAATTTGTTAAGGGTGATGCTATTGCCGGTATTATAATTACCTTTATTAATATAGTAGGTGGATTAGTAATTGGTGTCTTACAGCAGGATATGGGTATAGCCCAGGCAGCTCAGACCTATATACTTTTAACTGTTGGTGATGGACTTGTTTCACAGATACCGGCACTTTTAATTTCTACTGCAACTGGTATGGTAGTTACTAGAGCAGCTTCCGATAATAATATGGGAAATGAAATGACAGAACAGCTTTTAAAACAGCCGAAAGCTTTATTCATTGCTTCTGGGGTGCTTTTAGTTATTGGTTTTGTTCCTGGACTACCGACCATTCCTTTTCTCTTTTTAGCGACTTTTATTGCTGTACTTGCTTATCTAATAGTTAGAACCGCTGAAACTGATAAGCTTGAGGAAAAGAAAAAACCACAGACAAAAGAAATGAGCGAAGAACAAAAACAAGAGATGCGTCAAGAAGAATTAAAACAGCTGATTAAAGTTGATAAATTAGAGATTGAGGTAGGATATAATTTGATTTCTCTGGTACTTCCCGAACAGGGAGGAGATTTTTTAGATAGAGTGAGTAATATTAGAAAACAGATTGCAGTTGAATTAGGAATTATTTTGCCGCCAATTAGAATTGTTGATAACCTACAGCTGCCGCCAGATTTGTATAAAATAAAGCTGCACGGGGTGGAACTAACCAAGTATCAGCTTTATCCAGATAAATTTTTAGCTATGGATCCCGGAAATACTTTTGAAGAAATTCCTGGAATTGAAACTAAAGAGCCTGCTTTTGGGACTGAGGCACTCTGGATTGAAGAATCCCAGAAAGAAAATGCAGAACTTGCAAACTATACAGTTGTAGATCCTGGTTCTGTAATGGCAACTCATTTAACAGAAGTAATCAGAGAACATTCTCATGAGCTTTTAGGAAGAGAAGAAGTTAAAAAGCTAATTGATAATTTTAAAGAAGATAATGAAGCAGTTATTGACGAACTGATGCCTGATTTATTAAAATTAGGTGAAATTCAGAAAATATTGCAAAACTTACTCTGGGAAAAAATTCCAATTAATAATCTGCTTATTATCTTAGAAACTCTGGCGGATCATGCACCAAGAACTAAAGATCAGAGTGTTTTAACTGAATATGTGCGTCAGGGATTATCCAGACAGATAAGCAATCAGTTTACTGCAGAAGATAATACTCTTTATGCAATTACAATTGATCCACAAAAGGAAGAACAGTTAATAAATTCAGTAGAGCAGTCTGACCAGGGACGATATTTGTCTTTAGAACCGGCTCAGGCTCAAGATATTATTAATAAAATTGTTAGTCAGGTGAAGGGTTTACTTGAAGAAGGAAGAGATCCAATTTTGCTTACCTCACCAATGATTAGACGCCCTTTGAAAGAAATGGTTCACCGGACTTTTTCTGACTTAATAGTTCTATCCTTTAATGAATTAGAATCAGATATAGACTTACAGGTACAGGGGGTAGTAAATTAAATGCAGATTAAAAGATATAAAGGAGAAACTATTCAGGATGCCATTTTTAAGGTGAAAGCAGATCTAGGTCCTGAAGCAGTTATTATAGATCGCAGAGAGTATAAAGAGGGTGGATTTTTTGGTTTTTTTGCGAAGACTAAAGTTGAAATTTTAGCTGCAGTTGAGTCTAAAACTGCTGCTGTTAATCCAGATAATATTAATCCAATCAAGGAATTTATCAATGAAGTAAAAAATACTGATAATCCCGAATCGACAAAGGGAAAAAATCTCGATATTCGTGATCAGGATGAAAGTTTTGAGTTCAAAATTCATAGAAAACTTAGTGATCAAAAAAAATATCAATCTCAAAATGAAGTAGAAATTAAAAATGAAGCTCAAAATGAAAGACAAGATTCCAGTCAGGCTTTGCGGCATGGTCAAGCTAAGAAGAGCAAAAAATCTGCGAAAGCAGCTCTGGCTGAAAAAATTAAAAGTGTCCAGAAATCTAATAATTCGATTTCTGCTGCTGATAATAATCTATATAACTATCTTTTAGATCAGGGCGTAGAGTCAAGATTTATCACAAAATTTATCAAAGAATTGGAAACAGAATTGGTTCAAAATGAGGATCTTAAAGAAAAATTGCCTGAATTTTGTCAGCAGTATTTTGATTTTAATTCCGGTATAGAAGTTGCTGGAAAGCAGAAGGTTGTTTCTTTTATTGGACCAACTGGAGTTGGAAAGACAACGAATGTGGCCAAGATAGCAGCTATTTTTTCAATGGAAAAAAATAAAAAAGTAGGCTTCATTACCGCTGATACATACAGGATAGCTGCTGTTGAGCAGCTGCAGACCTACAGTGATATTATTGATCTTCCCTTTGCAGTTTCCTACAGTGGAGAAAATCTAAAAGATTTAATTGACAGCCGATTTGCTGACTGTGACTTAGTACTGATTGATACTCCGGGAAGCAGCTGGAAAGATGAGCTGCAGCTCGCGAGACTTAAGATGTATACTGAAGCTGATTTTATCGATGAGTGCCAGCTGGTGATTAGTCTGAATACTAAAAGTAGTGATTTAAAGAGAATTATTAATAAATTTAGCATCTTTAATCCTGATCATCTTTTTTTAACTAAACTAGATGAAACTGAAAGTTATGGTGATTTGATTAACCTTAAAGAAAATTACGGCCTACCATTTTCATATTTAAGTTTTGGTCAGGATGTTCCAGAGGATATTGAAGTGGCTCAGGCTGCTAATATTAGAAAATATTTATTCGGTGATTACTATGCATAGTCAGGCTGCTAAACTAAAAGAAATGATGAAAGAAAAGGAAGAAAAAATAAAAAATAGTTTTGAAAAAAATGAAGCAGAGGAAAATGGCAGATCCACCAGAACAATAGCTGTGGCAAGTGGTAAAGGTGGAGTTGGTAAATCTACCTTTAGCAGCAATTTTGCCTATCAACTTGCCAAACTGGGGAAAAAAGTGCTGATCATTGATAGTGATATTGGGATGGCTAATCTTGATATTATGCTTGGAGTTCAGCCTAAATATGACCTGGGGCATCTGTTGCGGGATGATTGTAGTTTAGATGAAGCAATCTGTGAAGGACCGGCTGGAATCAAACTCTTAAGTGGAATTACCGGTGACGACAGTTTTATTGATTATGATAAAGATTCAATTAATAAATTAATCAATATTGGCTCGAGACTGGAAAAGGATTTTGATTATCTTCTTATTGATCTAGGGGCTGGAGCATCGAAGAGTATAGTTAATACAATTCGTTCTGTTGACGAATTAATTATAATTTTAACAACTGAACCTACTTCTGTGATGGACAGCTACAGTTTAATTAAAATTCTTTCTAAACATAATTATAAAAGACCTCTAAAGATGGTAGTCAATCAAGTTGATAGCAAAAAAGATGCTCAAAAAACTGCTAAAAGAATGATGTCAACTATTGAGAAATATTTAGGGATTAAGTCAACACTTTTAGGAATAGTAAGTTCAGATAAAAAAATCAGCTATGCAATTAGACAACAGAAACCTTTTTCAGAACTTTTTCCTGAACGCAAAGCTGCTTTAGATTTTGAAAAAATTGCTAGAAAAATTAGTGGAGAAAAGAAGCCCTCAAAAGGAGTTAAAAGTTATTTTTATAAGATGATAGGCTTTTTTAAAGGAGATACCTAAAAAGCTATTGGAGTTGAGATGATGGATAAATTAAAAGTAAATGATAAAATTGAAGTAGAATTTAAATCAGATAAATATCCGGACATCTATCTTTCAAAAGTGGCAGACTTTGTTGATGCTGGGATAGTTATCACAGGACTTTATAAACATGGCACACCTTTAGCAGTTAAAAAAGGTGATAAGATTAATGTTTACTTTACAACTGAGAGAGCTGCCTATGAATTTGAAAGCGTCGTTTTACAGAGAATTAAAAAGCCGATCTATTTTATATTGATAAAAGAGCCTAAGGAGTTAAAGAGAATACAGCGCCGTGATTATTTTAGGCTTGAGCTTGATAGAATTATGAAAGTACATAAAGAAAAAAAAGACGGCTCAGTTATGAAAAAAGAAGCTCATCTTCTAGATATCAGCGGTGGCGGTGTGCAGATTAAAGCAAAAGAAGAATTTGCTGAAGGAGATATAATAAAATTGTCTTTTGGAAGTTTATTAAATATGAGTGAATTAATTAAAGGTAAAATTGTTAGAAAATCAAAAGATGATTTTGAAACTTATAGATATGGTGTAGAATTTGTGGATATCAATGCAGGAGAAAGAGAAAAAATAATTCAGTGGATCTTTAGTCTGCAGAGACAGTTGAGAAAGAAAGGTTTAGGACAATGATTTTAAAATCCTTTTTGACTGGTTTTACCGCTTATGTGTTAACAGTGATTTATAATTTACTGCAGGGCAGTAGTTTAAAGATTGTCTTTATAAATGGAATTAAATTTTTATTTACTATTACTTTTCTTGCTTTAGTTTTTCAGATGATTTTTTTTCATTTTAGTTCTGACTCAAGTTCTGATTCAGAGGCGATAGGGGCTGAGAATGGAGATAAAAATCAGAAAAGAAATAAAGACAAAGAATCTGAAGCTGCCAAAGACAATAAAGGAGAAAACAATTTTAATCCTGATAAATTTAGCGAAGATTTTTCTCCTTTAAATCCTCCGGAAATTGAGTATGAAGAACATAATGAACAGTAATTGATTTTATAATAAATTTTACTAAAGGAAGATTACAATGCTTTTAGATGAATCATTATGGGCAAAATACAAAAATGAAGATGATCAACAGGCTAGAGAAAAGATCATTTTAGAACATATCGATTTGGTCAGATATGCAGCTGGTAGAATTATGGTTATGCTGCCCAATAATATTGAGCGGGATGATTTAGAAAGTTATGGAATTATCGGCTTAATTGAAGCAGTTGAGAATTTCGATTATCAGCGCGGCTATAATTTTTCTACTTTTGCTCTGCCGCGGATCAAGGGTGAGATTATAGACTATCTGCGCCGTAAAGATTGGCTTCCAAGTGGGATGCGCAGCCAGCTAAAAAAACTGATGCAGGCGAAGAATGATTTAAAAGCAGAAAAAGGTAAAAAGATAACAGAAAAGGATTTAGTTAAGCTTACTGACTTAGATCCTGATAGAATTAGAACTTTAGAATATTACCAGAATATTTCCGATAATATTTCACTTTCGACTGATTTTAATGGAGTAGAATTGATAGAGATTATCGCAGCTGATCTTGAAGAAGCGGTTGATAAACTTGAAAAGGAAGAAGCTGTAGAATTACTTGCTAAAAAAATAGACCGCTTAAAAGAAAAAGAAAAACTTTTAATCTCACTTTATTACTATGAAGAACTAACTCAGGCTGAGATTGCAGAGGTTATGGAGCTTTCAGCGGCAAGGGTTTCCCAACTTCACAGACAGGCCGTGAGTAGATTGAGAGGCATGTTAAGCCGTTCCAAAGAATATTTTTAGAAATTTTACTTAAAACATGATAAAATGTAAATAATGAGATTAATTATATTAGGAGGTAAGTGATTTGGAGTATCTTGAAATTGTAATCGCAGATGATAGATTAAAAGCCTTTCTAACAATTGATAAAGTAGAAGAAGATATCAAAGAAAATGAAGAAATAGATGAAGTAGAAGACACAGAAAAAAGTGAAATTAATAAAAATACTGAAGACAATCAAAATCTTAAAGAAACCGAGATTAGTCTAGAAGATGTAGAAAAAGCCCTCAGCGAAAAAGGAATTAGTTATGGAATAGATTGGGAAAAGATAGAAGAAATCATTGAAAATAAAGTTTATTCTGAAAAAATCTTAATAGCAGAAGGAAAGCCTCCTATTCCTGGAAAAGATGGGAAATTAATATATCATTTTGAAGAAAAACAGAGACAGGCAGGAACAATGCGTGATGATGGTACAATTGATTTCCACTCACTTGATTTAATTAATAATGTTCGAGTTGGTGAACCGATAGTTACTAAAGTAGATCCAGAACCAGGTAAAAAAGGTATCAATATCAAAGGGGATGAAATATTACCTCCGAAAGTTGAAAATCCTCAATTACCGCGTTCAAAAAATACTGTCAAAAAAGACAACAGCCTTTACTCAGCTGTTGACGGGCAGATAGTGCGCGAATTTCAAAAAATTGTAATTAAAGAGGTTTTTACAGTTAATGGGGATGTAGATTTAAATACAGGCAATATAGATTTTGTAGGTAGTGTTCAGATCAATGGTGATGTAAAAGAGGGTTTTAAGATTAAAGCTGAAGGAGATATTGAAATTGCTGGTAAAGCAGGAGCCTGTGAATTAATAAGTGGTGGTAATATCCTGATTAAAAAAGGATTTATTGGCCGCAATAAAGGAACTGCTAAAGCTGCTGGAGATTTTTTTGCTAAATTTATTGAAAATGTTTCTGTTGAAGCAGAAAATGTGAGAATTTATGAGGCTGTTATGCACAGCAAAATCAAGGCTAGAGATAGTATAGAAGTTACTGAGGGTAAAGGCCTAATTGTCGGAGGTAAAATAACTGCTCGTAATCAAATCACTGCAAACTTGATTGGTTCCAGTCTGGCAACTAAAACCTTAGTTGAAATCGGTATGATGCCGGAATTAAAAGAAAAACTAAAAGAAGCTAAAGATAAAAATCAGAAGCTAATAGATGATTTAAATAAAATTCAAAAAAGTGTGGAACTCTTAGAAAATATTCAGAAGCGAGGAATTAAACTTCCAGCTAATAAAAGGCATCTTTTAGAAAAGTTAGAAACTGCCAGTGTTCAGTTGACTGATGAGAAGCGGGAAAATGAAGCAGTTCTAGAGAAATTAAAAGAAGAAATAAATGTTTCAACAAAAGCACTAGTTCATGTTAAAAAAAGTATATTTTCTGGAGTTCAAATTTTAACAGCACATGATAAAAAAATAATTCAAAATAGATTAAAAGGCTGTAAATTTAAGGAAGTAAATAAGGAAATCAGACAGATTTCAGATTAAGGAGGTGAGATAATGATTAAAGGGCTCTACACAGCAGCTTCCAGTATGGGAGTTTTAGAAAAAAAGTCTAATATTCGTGCTAACAATCTGGCAAACTCAAACACCACTGGTTTTAAAAAGAGCGGAACTGTAACAAGTTCTTTTCCAGAAATGCTTTTAGAGCGAATTGAAGCTGGTAGAAATAGTGAGGAAATTGGTGAAATTTCCACAGGAGCTTTTCTGGAGAGAAGCTTTAAAGATATGCGTCAGGGTGATCTGCAGCGAACAAATAATAAGCTTGACCTTGCGATTCAGGGAGAAGGATTTTTTACAATTGAAACTGAGGCCGGTATTCGCTACAGCCGTGACGGCAACTTTACTATTAATAATAACTCGGAACTGGTAACGCAGTCAGGAAATCCCGTTCTTGATATTAATGGAGAAAGAATTCAGTTAATAGCTGATGAAGACTTTAGCATTGATCAAAATGGTGTTCTTCGTTTTAATAATGGTCTTCAAGGAAGCCAGATTGCTCTGGTTAATTTTGAAAATTCTGCAGAATTAATTCAGCAGGGAGATAATCTTTACCTGGAAGTTGAAGAAAGTAACGGATCTATTGCTTCAGAAGCAGTTTTAGCTCAGGGTTATCTCGAAACATCTAATGTTAAAATTGTAGAAGAGATGGTACAGATGATTAAAACAAGCAGGCATTATGAATCAAATCAAAAGGTAATAACAACTATGGATGAGAGTTTATCAAAGGTAATTAATGAAGTTGGTAAGGCTTAGGCTTTTAATAAGAGACTTTTATTATATTTAGTATTAAGATTTAGTTATAAATTTTGATTTAGAAATCAGCCGGACCTGTAAAGGAAGCTGAGAAACTGCTGTTGACTGATAGATACGGCAGATAAATCAATATTTATAGAAAAATAAAAATTTATGGAGTGATCAAAATGATTAGTGCTTTATGGACATCTGCTACAGGGATGAATTCTCAGCAGACAAATATTGATGTCATTTCTAATAATCTGGCCAATGTTAACACAAGTGGATTTAAAAAGTCCAAAATTAATTTTGCTGATTTAATTTATACAAATATGAGAGATGCCGGAACACCTAATGCTCAGGGAGCTGAAGTTCCAACTGGAATAGAAATAGGACATGGTTCAAAAGTAAATAGTACCCAGAAAATTTTTACCCAGGGTAATATTCAAAATACTGACAGCCCTTTGGATATGATAATTGAGGGAGATGGATTTTTTAGAATCCAGCTTCCTAATGGTAATTTTGCTTATACAAGAGATGGTTCATTTAAGATGGACAGTAATGGTGATATTGTTACTGCTGATGGCTACTATCTTGATCCTCAGATCAATATTCCAAGGGAGGCAACAAGCATATCTATTACTTCAGATGGTACAGTAAGTTATAAACCTGATGACTCAGATCAGATGATGGAAGCTGGGCAGATTCAGCTTTATAACTTTTCTAATCCAGCTGGTTTGGCAAGTGAAGGACGCAATCTTTATTCTATGACTACTGCATCTGGAATGCCCAATCAGTCAGCTCCAGGAACTAATGGAACCGGAACAATTACTCAGGGCTTTTTAGAAATGTCTAATGTGAAAGTTGTAGAAGAAATGGTAAATATGATCGCTGCTCAGAGAGCATATGAGACTAACTCAAAAGCGATTCAGGCTTCAGATGAAATGCTGCAGACAGCTAATCAACTTAAACGCTAATCAACTTTAAACTTGTTATTTAAGTTTGATTTTATTGAGGTGAAAAAGATTTGAAAAAGATTTGTTTAATTCTATTGTTACTTTTATTAATTTCTAATTCTGCTGCTGCTTTTGAACTGAAAATAGAACAAAATGAGTTTGTAGAATCTGCTGATATTTATCTCGGTGAAATTGCAGAATTTAACGAAGCTGAGCTTAATTCTGAACAGTTAATTGAATTAAGAAATTTAAAATTAGCTAAATCACCCCAGCCTGGGTATCAAAAATTTTTAAATAAAGTTTTAGTAGAACTATCTATTAAAAATTTAGGTTATGATACTGCTGATTTTAGATTAAAAATGCCCAAACAAATAACTATTGAAAGAAAAGCTGCTTATATTGATATTTCTAAAGTTAGAGCTTTTGTAGAAGAAAAGCTAACTGAGGCTTTTAAGCTTGACTCAGAAAAATTAGTTATTGAAGAATTAAATAATCCTAAAAGTTATCAAATTGCTGCCGGTAACGGTGAGTATGAGCTTCAGCTTGCATCTCATTCGCACTTTAACTTTGGTAATAACAATCTAATTATAGAAGTGGTAAAAGATAGTGTGGTTCAAAATAGATTATATTATAGATTTAAATTGGGTATTAAAAAACAGGTTTTTCGATCTTTAAAAGATCTACATTATAATTCTACCTTAAATAGAAATGATTTTGAAATTGTAGAAAAAGTAATTTATCAAAATCCTGATCAGCTGGTTAGCAGCTGGGAAAATATGCAAAAAAAAGAACTTAAAACAACTCTTAAAAAGGGAGACTATCTCAGCTATCAGTTGATTAAGAATCCTTATTTAGTTAAGTGGGGAGATCGTTTAAAAGTGACAATAGTTAAAAATAATGTTGTTTTGAGCAGTTATGTCACTGCTCGTGAGCGCGGTAAATTGGGAGATGAAATAACTGTTGAGAATGAAAATTCAGGTTACCGCTTTCAGGTAGAGGTTATCTCTGAAAATGAAGTGAAGTATTTGTCTCCCTGATAATATTATCTTTGATTTAGATTGAGGTGTAAAAAATGATTACAAAAAAAATATTAATTCTGTTTTCAATAATTTTAGTCTTAGTTTCGTCAGCTGTGAGTGCAAATTCTCTCTGGAGTGATAACTCTGCTAATTTTTATCAAGATTATCCTGAATATAAGATAGGAGATATTATTACAGTTGTTATAGAAGAAGATGCAAGTGCTATTCAGAGTGCTAATACAGGTACCAGTCAGGATAGTGATTACAGTTCCAGCGGTGGAACTGACTTTTTAGACTTCTTGCCGTTTTTTGATTTTAGTTATTCTGATTCCGAATCTGCTGATGGTTCCACTCAGAGAAGTGGTACTCTGGAAGCAGATATTACCACTAAAGTTGTTAAGATTGATGATAATAATAATTTAGAGATTGAAGGGAGAAAACAAGTTAAGATTAATGGAGAAACTCAGACGATTTTATT